>JAUUYW010000081.1 GCA_030590265.1 Candidatus Krumholzibacteriia bacterium | reverse complement strand
TTGGTGAATATCGGCGGTTTCCTCTGCCTGAACGATGATGAGATAGCCATGAATGCTACCAATCTTGGTATCCTTCGCGAGGGTTTCCCCACTTACGGAGGCCTGGCGGGGCGTGATCTGGCAGCCATTGCCCAGGGTTTGCGCGAGGTGATGGACCCTGATTATCTGGCCTACCGCATCGGACAGGTGGCTCGTCTGGGCCGTCGTCTGGAAGAGTTGGGTGTGCCTTTTCTGCGTCCCACGGGCGGTCACGCTGTTTATCTGGATGCCAGCAAAGCCCTGCCGCACATTCCCCAGGAGCAGTTCCCCGCCCAGGTTTTCACCGCCGCCCTTTATCTTGAAGGTGGCGTGCGCGGTGTGGAAATCGGCAGCCTGATGTTCGATCATTTGGACCCGGACACGGGTGAGATTGTTCATCCAGCAATGGAACTGGTGAGGCTGGCAGTGCCCCGAAGGGTCTACACTCACACCCAACTGGATTATGTGGCAGAAGCCTGTGCCAAAGTCATGGAGATGGGAGATCGTCTGCGGGGCCTGGAAATTGTCTGGGAACCACCCGCTCTGCGTCATTTCACGGCCAAACTGCAACCCGTTGGCGGTGGCAAGATGGTGGCTGAAGCTTGATGATAGAGCTGAACTGCAAGGGCTTGGAAGGAAACCTGTGCCAACACCTTCTGCCTTTTTTGGAAGCGGCTGCCGGGTCTCTGGACTTGGCAGCCGATTTTTTTTCTTTCAGCGTCGTGGCTGATGATTTGCCTGACGCCCGGGAGCCCTGGCTGCACTTGAAGAAATCTCCTGACCCTGCGGAAACCCGCCTGGGAGGGATCCTGTTCTGTGCCGAAACATGTTTTTCCCGCTCCACCGCTGCCACCACTTCCATTTATCCCCCGGTGGAAATTTGGGACCAGGCGCCGGCCCCCCTGCATCATATCCAGTTCCAGATGGAGGCCTTTTCCGAAGCCCGGACCAAGGCTTTTCTCCACCACGAACTGCTGCTGGCCCGTGATCTGGTCCGGGGTGAAATTGTACCCTCTGCCTTGGCCAATGGGCAAATTGAAGCTTTCTCCGCCATCTGGGCGGTTACAGTTGATGGCCGCCTTTCACGGCTGGGGTTGCCTGGCTACAGCATGGCCCAGCGGCGTTCCCAATTCAGTCACCTCTTCTCTGGCGTTGGGGTTTTGCTACCGGATCATTGGCAGATTTTTCAATCCCTTTGGGATGGAGGCCTGGTGGAATGGAAAGATGTTCTGGCGGTCATCCGTCACTTACCTCGTCTTTGATCAAAATTTCCTCACTGGATCATGGTTGATTCCCGGATAGCATTTGCTTTTTTTTCCATTATGCCCCAATTTCATGGGGTTGTATGCAGAGGTTGACGTTTACCCTGTCCGCCAATACCCTTCGCAGACGGTTGAACGGATTAGTTAGGATAGCGCGTCCTGTTGCCCACCGGCAGGGTGCTCGATAAATCCAGATTGTACCCTTTTGGGAGGTTGGTTCATGTTCGCAGTTTCTTCCACGCGCCGCGGGGTTTTGGCCCTCATGTTGGCCCTGATGGCTATCACAATTGTTGGGTTGGCTGGTTGCAGCAAAGAGGAAGTGGTGGACCCTTACGTCTACGACTCCCTGCGCCGGATCACCCGGGGTGATACCTTGAGCGTGGGCTTCACTTTCGAGATCGACGCTCCCAAACTGGAGTACATCAAGGGTGATGTTGCCATCATCCGTGACGGCAACCTGTTGGAATTCCTGGTTGGTCAGGACTTGGAGCAAAACTACCCCAACATGGCAGGTACTTTGCTTGGTGTGAAAAAGACTTTCACTCCCCAGCCGACTCACCTGGTCATTGAGCGCATCAAGCGCGGTGGTGTGGTTGAAGCCGACAGTATTCCTGCGCCCAAGGGTTACGTCCTGCCCAAAATGCTTCGTGCCGGTGCCATCAGTCAGGATTTGGCTGGCGCGCCCCTGCCTGAATTGGGCTGGAAAAGCAAGGACTACAAAGAAGCGGTGTCTGTCTACTTGCCCGAGAACGAAGGCGACGCCTTTAAAACCATCAAGAGTGCCTATTTGAATTTCGTGCACCGTCCTCGGGTGGGACTGCCTGATTCCGTGGCGGCCAACCCCAGCGAAGAAGATTTCACCTGGTACGCCATCGGCGATGAGACCAGCATGGAATTGGTTGACCTGACTCCTGGCGCTGTCTTCATGCTGGAACTGCTCATTGAGAAGGACCTGCCTCTGATCGGTGCCTTCACTGTGGTCAGTATGGAAGATGAATACCAGAACCGCAAAATTGACCACGAAGGCCTTGGCCACGTGATTGGTGAGATGCGTTTGGACTGGTTCCAATACGCCAATGCTTACGTGCAGGGTTACGCAGGGGAATAGTTTCGGTTGATTTTTCGGCTCTGCCGATGTGAACAGGTTTCATAATAAAAAGGCGCTCCTTATTTGGAGCGCCTTTTTGCCGTGAAATTCCAAAGAACAAACAGTGGGTTCAGACCAGAATTTCCATCAGTCGGGCATCCCTCAAAACCGCCTTGGGTGAAATCTTACTCTTCTTTTCCATTGAAGATGTCGTCAGTTTGTTGGCAACCAGCCCCACCATCACGCCATGTTTTCCTTCAAAGAGCAACTCGGTGGCATGATGCCCCAATCTGGAGGCCAGGATGCGGTCATAGCCCGAAGGCGCTCCGCCACGTTGCACATGGCCCAGCACCACCATGCGCACGCCCCGGCGCAATCTTTCCTGCAATTCAAAAGTGATGTACGAGGCCTTGCCCGCCCCCTCGGCGACAATGATGATGGCGTGTTGCTTGCCGCGGGCGTAACCGTCTTTGATGCGTCGGGCCAGTGTATCTATTTCAAAGGGAATCTCCGGTAGCAACACCTCTTCGGCCCCGGTGGCGATGGCTGTCTGGGCGGCCAGCAGGCCGTACTCCCTGCCCATCACTTCAATGACGAAGATCCGTCCATGGCTGGTGGCCGTGTCGCGAACTTTGTCCACGGCCTCAATGGCAATATTCAAAGCCGTATCAAAACCGATGCTGATGTCCGTTCCCGGGATATCGTTGTCAATGGTGGCCGGAACTCCCACACAGGGAAGTCCGAATTCCTTGGACAGTTTGGTGGCACCACGAAAGCTGCCGTCTCCACCGATAATAACCATGCCATCCAGCTTGAGCTCCTTGATGGTTTTGGCCACGGGTTTGGTGCCTTCTTCGGTGGCAAATTCCGGATAACGGAAAGTGCGCAAAATAGTACCGCCCTGGCCGATAATGCCACTGACGGAACCAGGGCTCATGGTCTCGTACAGCCCCTGAGCCAAACCCTGCCAACCTTTGCAAATGCCAATGACTTCGGCTCCGTGTTGCCAGGCGGTGCGCACCACGGCCCTGAGGGCTGGGTTCATGCCAGCGGCATCGCCGCCTCCGGTCAATACTCCGATTCGCTTCATTTTGTCTCTCCTTTGGATTCATCCGAACCCTGCCGGCGCCTTTGGTGCCATTGTTTGATTTGCTGAATTCGTCTTTCCAGCTCGGCTTCAAAACCGCGCTGACCCGGCTGATAGAAAATTCGTTCCTGCAGACTTTCGGGAAGGCAGGTCATTTCAGCAATGCCTTCATTCTTATCGTGGGCATATTGGTAACCTTTGCCATAGCCCAATCCCTTCATCAGGCGAGTGGGGGCGTTGCGAATGTGCATGGGCACACCGGGATTGTACCCTTTGGCCACTTCTTTCTGAACAAGTTTGTAGCCCTTGTAAAGTGCGTTGCTCTTGGGGCTAAGGGCCAGATAGATCACGGCCTGACTCAACGCCAACGCTCCTTCGGGCATGCCGATGAAGTGGATGGCATCGCGGGCGGCCAGGGTTTGCGGCAGGGCCTGGGGATCGGCCAGACCAACATCCTCGCTGGCAAATCTCACCAGGCGGCGGGCAATGTAGAGAGGATCTTCGCCACTTTCAAGCATCCTGCCCAGCCAGTACAGGGAGGCTTGCGCATCGCTGTTTCGCACGCTCTTGTGAAGAGCCGAAATGATGTTGAAATGCTCTTCACCACCTTTGTCATAACGGGCGGCGCGGCTCTGAATGATGGTGCCAATTTTCTGGGCGGTCAGGGGCACCGGAACCCCTGGATCGGTTTCTTCAGCCAACTGTGCAGTGTAAGCTGCGGCAACCGATTCCAACAATCCCAGGGCTGCCCGAGCATCACCCTCGCAGATTTCACTGAGCATATCCAGGGCATCTTCGGCCAAATCCAAGCCTTCGACATTGAGTCCCCGTGGGTCCACCAGAGCCCTTCGCAACAATTGCTTCACATGGTCAGGAGCCAATGGTTGCAGGACAAACAGCCGGGTCCGTGAAATCAAGGCACTGATCACTTCGAAAGATGGATTCTCGGTGGTGGCCCCGATCAGGGTGACATCCCCACGTTCCACCCAGGGCAAGAGAGTATCCTGCTGGGCCTTGTTGAAACGATGAATCTCATCGAGGAAAAGAATGGTGCCCTGCCCTGTGGCCAGCTTCAGTTTGGCCGACTCGGCCATCACTGCCTTGATCTCTTTTGATCCCACCGATACGGCGCTGTATTCCAGGAAACGGGCCCGAGTATGTTGGGCTACCAACCGGGCCAACGTGGTTTTGCCACAACCTGGAGGGCCCCAAAGCAACAGCGAAGGCAGGGTGTCGCCTTTGAGCAGGATACCCAGGGGGCCGTTGGGTCCCAGAAGGTCTTCCTGTCCCACAACTTCAGCTAAGGTGGTGGGACGCATACGATCAGCCAGAGGTATTTGACGGGATTTCTCAGCACTGGGCTCAGCCGCAGAAGCCTTGTCGTTTGGTTGATGGTCCGGATCATTGTCCTGAAAACCGGGATCGGAAAATAAATTGTTTTTCATAAGGGACATTCTAGCTGGTTCTAACCCTGAGGCAAGCTTGCACTTTGTCGATCCTTGCCTGAACTTATAATCAAACATTTGAATTTTGTCCAAAGGATGAAGGAGCAATCCATGGCGTGTGCCATTTTAATAGTTCTGGACGGCCTTGGTGTCGGCCATGCACCTGATGCGGCTATCTACGGCGATGCAGGTAGCAATACCTTGGCCAACATGGCGCATACAGTTGGTGGCCTGAGCATTCCCAACCTGCAGAGTCTCGGCCTGGGCAACATTCAGGAACTCCCGGGCGCCCCGGCGATGGACCATCCCCGCGCTGGTCACGGACGGCTCCAGGAAGTCTCTGCCGGCAAGGACAGCACCACCGGCCATTGGGAATTGATGGGACTGGTCACCGAAACGGCTTTCCCAACCTATCCTGACGGTTTCCCTGCCCAGGTTCTGGAGGAGTTCACACGCCTGACCGGGTATGGTGTGTTGGGCAACAAGGCGGCCAGTGGCACTGCCATCATCGAGGAGCTGGGGGATGAACATCTCGCCAGCGGCAAGCTCATCGTTTATACATCAGCCGACAGTGTTTTTCAGATCGCCGCCCACGATCAGGTTTGCAACCTGGAAGAGTTATACCGGGTTTGTGAGATTGCCAGGGAAATGCTGGATGGAGAACACAAGGTCAGCAGGGTCATTGCCCGTCCTTTTACCGGGGCATCGGGCCAGTTCACACGCACGGAATACCGGCACGACTATTCGGTGGAACCACCAGAAGATTCTTTGGTTCTGACTGCCTTGCAGCAACATGAGGTGCGGGTTTTGTCCATCGGCAAGATTTACGACCTGTTTGCCGGCACGGGTATTGACGAGAGCCATGTCTCGCGCAACAACGCAGAAGGCATGGCAGAGTTGGACAAGCAGTACGCCGCTGTTGGGAGCGGGCAAACCTTGATCCTGCTCAACCTGGTGGATTTCGATATGCTCTGGGGCCATCGCAATGACCCTGCAGGCATGAAACAAGGTCTGGAAATCTTTGATGTCTGGCTGGGCAAATTTCTGCCGAAAATGGCAGCAGGCGATTTGTTGTTGATGACGGCGGATCACGGAAATGATCCCACGACTCCCAGCACCGACCACAGCCGGGAGCAGGTTCCCATTTTGGCCTACCTGGCCGGAGCTGAAAAGGGTGTGGATCTGGGTGTCCGGGAAGGGTTCATGGATGTGGCTGCCACCTATGCCGAATTTTTCGGAGTTCCCGCCTTGCGCAAGGGAACTGGATTTCTTTCTTCCCTGAAAACGGAGGATGAGGTTTGAGCGATCAAGTGTCTGAAAAAAAGTCTGAAGATTTGTCTGCAGAATTCAGTGCGTTGGTGAACAGTGCCTGCCAAGCTCGTCTCAACAGTCATTCACCTTATTCCAATTTTCGGGTGGGCGCCGCTTTGTTGGCCACCGACGGTCAGGTCTTTGTGGGGACCAACGTGGAGAATGCCAGTTTTGGTCTTTCCAACTGTGCCGAACGCACTGCCATCTTTTCCGCAGTAACTGCAGGCGTGACTGATTTTCAAGCCATCGCAGTTTGTGCCGATGGTGTGCAGCCCACAGCACCCTGTGGGGCTTGTCGGCAGGTGTTGGTGGAGTTCGGCCTGGATATGGTGGTTCTTATTGCCGGTGAAGATGGGGCTCAGGGACCGATTCGCCAAACCACCGTGCGCCAATTGGTCCCCGATGCATTCACAGACTTTCGGAAATCCCCGAAGGAAGGATCCTGATGAATATTCTGGAAATTATCGAGGCCAAAAAAAAAGGCAAGGAGCTCACACCTGAACAAGTTCGTTTTGTGGTGGATGGATTCACCGCCGAAGATTTTCCTGTCTACCAGATGTCCGCTTTCCTGATGACTGTTTGGTTCAATGGCATGAGCACCGCTGAAACTGCGGCTCTGACCGGAGCCATGCTGGAATCGGGGGAGCAACTTGATACCAGCAAATTGTCCGGGCCCAGTGCTGACAAACACAGCACCGGGGGCGTGGGAGACAAAGTGAGTTTGTTGTTGGCTCCCTTGGCTGCCGAGTGTGGCCTCAAGGTTCCCATGCTCTCAGGAAGGGGCCTCGGTCACACAGGCGGGACTCTGGACAAGCTGGAAGCTATTCCCGGTTACCGTATCCACATGGACAATGATGAATTTTTGGCCATCACTGAAAAGGTGGGCTGCGCCATCATCGGGCAAAGTGGCAGCATCGCCCCGGCCGATGGTCGTATCTACTCCTTGCGGGATGTCAGTGCAACAGTCGATTGCGTGCCCTTGATCACAGCTTCCATCATGTCCAAGAAATTGGCAGCCGGCCCACAGACTATTGTTATTGATTTGAAAACAGGCTCCGGTGCATTCATGACCAATCTGGAACAGGCCCGGCAGCTGGCCAGCGCCCTTGTGGAAACAGGTCAGCACTATGGGCGCAAAATGAGTGTTGTTTTTTCGGACATGGACCAGCCTCTCGGAAAGGCCATTGGCCATGCCAATGAGACCATCGAAGCCTTCGCTGCTCTGCGACCGGGACATCGGCAAACGGCTCCCCAGGACCTGGTGGTCTTGACTGAAGATCTGGTTGCAGAGATGGTTCGGGTCGCTGGCATATGCCCTGACCGGGCTACCAGCTTGTCGCTGGTTCGCGAGGCATGGGACAGTGGTCGCGCTTTTGAACGGATGGTGCTTTGGGTTGAGACCCAGGGTGGTCGACTGGATATTGACTCACCCGATTTCGGACTGGAGACTGCAGCTTTGGCTCTGGAGTTGAAGGCTTCTGGCGCTGGTTGGCTGGCTGGTGTGAACAGTCGAGATGTGGGCTTGGCCCTGGCCGACATGGGTGGTGCCCGCCGCAAAGTGGACGATCCCCTGGACCTGACTTGTGGCATCGATTTTCTGCCCCAGGTCGGTGACAAGATTTCGAAGGGGCAAGTCCTGGCCAGGATATTCTGCGCTGACACTGCTGCGGCTCAGGTTGCTTCAGAACGGATTTTTTCCGCCCTGGAATTCAGTGATATCGAAGTTGCAGCCAACTCTATTATCCTGGATCGGATGGAATAACAGCAAGCTGGTTTCCAATAAAAAGAAGGTCCCTTTGGGGCCTTCTTTTTGCATAACTGTCCATGTTGGTCAGAATTCGGAATCTTCGTCATCAAGAGTCTGAAAATCCTTGTCCACGCCTTGGAAATTGTGCAATTGTCCACCGTGTACATCACAAAAGCTCTGGGGGAAATTATCAGGCAGAAAGACCTCGGCGGCTGTGCTGTCACAACCAGTAGTAGCCAGCATGCCTGTGCGCAGGCAGACGGTTTCTTCCATGATGCCCGGTGGTCGAATAAACGGCTCATCACCTCTTTCATCGGTGATTTGCCCCATGAATTTGGCCCAGATTGGCAGAGCCATCCGGCTGCCTGTGGCTCCGCTTCCCATGGGCAAGGCTTTGTCGAAGCCAACCCAAACCCCGGCGCAGTAACTGGGAGTGAAGCCGCAGAACCAGGCGTTGGTGCTTTCGTTGGTGGTTCCCGTTTTGCCGGCACCGGTTTTCTTGAAGCCCCGCCAGGAAGCTCCACGGGCTGTCCCTTCCAGGATGGTAGTGCGCAGAAGATTGGTCATCATGTAGGCTTCGGCAGGGTCCAGGGCATCGCGCTGTTTGATGCGAACTTCAAAGAGAATTTCCCCGTCGGCACTCTCCACCCGGGTGATCATGTGTTGACTGGTGTAAACACCATGATTGGCAAATGTGCTGTAGGCAGCCACCACTTCCCTGAGGGTGACTTCGCCGGCGCCCAGAAAGAGGGCGGGCACTCGGGGCAGTTTCGTGGTGAAACCCAGGGCTCGAACATTTTCCAGCACCGGTGCCAAACCAAAATCCAGATAGAGTTTTGCCGTCGGGGTATTGACTGACCTGGTCAAGGCAAAACGCAGGGTCATGGGACCCCTGAACCGGCCCGAAAAGTTTTTGGGACGCCAGAGGCTGACGCCGGTGTCCAGCACAAAGGGTGTGTCCATCAGAATGGAGCAGGAGGTGTACCCGTGTTGAAGGGCCGTCAAATAAATGAAGGGTTTAAAAATGGAGCCGGGCTGGCGTGAACTTTGTGTGGCCAGATTCCATTTGTAATCCTCAAAAGAGCGACCGCCAACCATGCCCAGCAGGGCCCCCGTGCGCACATCCTGCAACAGGGCCGCTCCCTGGAGATACTCCATGGTCTCTGGCTTTTCGTTCACTGAAGCGAGGGAATCGTAAATGGCCCTGGTCATTTCGTATTCACGGGCAGTCTCTTCGGTGACAAGGTGCCCTTCAAGGGCCTCTTCCATCCAAACCTGGTAGCGGGGCACCAGGGTTGTGTAAACCTTCAATCCTTCTTTGTAGAGCTGGGTGGCACCGTAATCCTTTTCGAGAATCTTGCGCACTTCCTCCACGAAGTAGCCGGCAAAACCGGCGCTGACAACATCCTCGGGATTGACAGTTTTGGGATGCACTTCAGTGGCTCCGATAATCTCCGCTTCGGCCCGGGTCAGGGTTCCAGCCGAGATCATGGTCTCCAGGACGGTTGCCCGTCTCTTGTAGGCACTGTCCAGGTGATTGAAGGGGGAATAACGTTCGGGGAGCTGAATCATGCCAGCCATCATGGTGGCTTCCGCATCGGTCAAATCCCAGACATTCTTGCCAAAGAAAGTATGCGAGGCAGCTTGAACTCCATATGCCCCTTTGCCCAGGTAGATTTCATTCAGATACATGGCCAGGATCTCATCCTTGGTATAGATCTGTTCGATCTGCACTGCCAGGATCATTTCCTTGAGTTTGCGCGTGACGCGTTTTTCGGGGGTGAGGAAAAGATTGCGGGCCAGTTGCTGGGTCAGTGTGCTGGCTCCATGCCGGTCGCCCCGCACCAAGTTATAGTAGACCACGCCCAACAAACGTCGCAGATCAATGCCATAGTGACTTTGAAAACGTCGGTCCTCAACGGAGATAACAGCATCCTGCAGACGCAGGGGGATCCGACTCAGGGGTACCAGGGTGCGGTTTTCTGTGTAAAATTCCCGTAAGGTATCCCCATTGGCAGCAAAAATGATGGTTTTAACCGGTGATTCGATACTTTGCAGCGATTCCAGGCTGGGCAGATCCTGCGACAGTTGATCCACACCATAGATGATGGCGCCGGTGGTTCCCAGAACCACCAACAGGATAATGATCAGAAAAGCGCGGACAAACCAAAATGGAATTGTCAACTGAAAGAAACGGCGCATGGCTCCTCCTGGCCGATGATTTCCTGGCAAACAACACATTGCCGGAATGGATCATCCGATAGGTGATCCATTGCAGCACATCCAATATATGTATTCCAGTGCCCAGGTAAAAGAAAAGCAAACCCTGGGCCATGATGAAACATTCCCGGAAGTTGGCGTGATTAGCTGATAAAAGGTGGGTCCGGAGGGTGAGATAGGGCTAAAGCAAGACCTGGTGTGGTCCGAAACGTGCTCTTGTTGGCCAATTTGAAGGACTTTCAAAATAATAATGAAAATTTCATTTTTCTTTTTGACAGTTTGAGGAACGGAGCCTAATTTGCGCTCCGTTGCCCAAGTGAATGAAACATTGATCACAAGGGTGGCCACGTCTTCCAGCTTCAACTTGCACAGCAGGTTAAAAACGGAAGGCAACTCAAATTTCGGATAATAATGTCAAAATAAACGTTGACAAATTAGACAATTTTGAGTAATTTACCTGCCCCTGACTAAAGGGGACCAGCGGCAGCGACTGCTTGGTACAGTTCTTTGACAACAGAATAGCGTGCGAGAGCCTTTAAGCAATTTCGAGTTCATCTCGGGATTCATGATGGGGTTGTGGTATTCGTATCACAGAACCAGATTGAACTTAGAGATGTCTAAAGCGATAAAAAACAGGAAATTTCCTGTTGTTGAATATTAACAACGGAGAGTTTGATCCTGGCTCAGAACGAACACTGGCGGCGTGGATTAGGCATGCAAGTCGAA
>JAUUYW010000423.1 GCA_030590265.1 Candidatus Krumholzibacteriia bacterium | reverse complement strand
TTCAATTTGAGTTTGGTGCGTTCGGAAATCCTGGAGGGTGGATATCTTCCCGGCCAGATGCCGAAGTTTGTATCCCGTTTGAACAAACGAGCTGAAGAGCCAGGCAATCACCACGCTGAAGTTATCTTCGTAGCTAATTTGTATTTGATGGAAGGCGACGGCGAGCAGGCAGTCGAAAGGGTGCGGCCTCTTTTCAGTGGTCGCAGCGGGATGTTGGCTGTTTTACAAAACGCAACGACGCTGTCGCGTGAATTGCCACTGCTCGAAGTCTCACCGGATCATCCTGATGAACTCCAGGCCACGGTGGATTACCTGCTGGATGTTTTGGGCTGGTTGGCCAGTGACCAGTGCCACGATCCGGGCATCCGGAAAAAATCTGCTGACAGTTTGGCTGCTGTTTGTGGGGCGGCTCTGGATCGAGACGTTCTGGGTGATGATCCCCAGGAATCTGCCGACCGTTTTGCCGAGTTTTTGCAACAGGTGCGGCGGGTGAATCCCCAGAGCAAATTCCTTTATTCTTCTCAAATTAAACTGGCGGCCTACACGCGGGATGTCTTGCAACAGCCTTCGGTGGCGGCCAGGCGTCTGGAAAATATGTTGTTGGATCTGGATATGCCTTTACCAGGTGTGGCTTTGGTGCGACTCAGCCTGGGTGAGTGCTATTTGGCCGCCGGCGATACAACCCGTGGCCGCATTGTCCTGACCCGTTTGGGAAGAGACCCTGATTTCCGCCAGGCCGGCGGCCATGCGCACTATCACCTGGCCCGTTTGGATCTGGCACAGGGCAATTTGGTGACTGCCCGGGATCGTTTTGCCGTGGTGGCCATGGACAATCCCGCCGCACCCTACGCCAACGACGCTCTTGAACTGGGCCTGGCCATCACCGAGGAGATGGACAATCCCAGCGGTGGTCCCGAGCTGATGTTGCGGTACTCCCAGTCGGTTTATTATGACCTGGTGTCCGATCCGGACCGGCGCATCACCGCTTTGGAACAATTCCTCACCGATGCCCTGATCCTGGTGGATATGGAAGAACCCCAGCATCTGGTTGAGCGGGCCCGCTTTGAACTGGCTAACGCCTACGCCGAGCAGGGCCGTCTGGACGAAGCAATTCTGCTCTTCAAGACCATTGTGCGGGACCACCCACGAGGCCGTTTCCCCGGCGAGTCGCTGATGCTCGAAAGCGGCCTCCGGTTGGAACTCGGCCAAGTCGATCGGGCCAAAGAAACATTGCAATTGCTGCTGGCCCAGTACCCCGATTATCTCTTCATCGACGACGCCCGCGACGCCGTCCGGAGTTTGCCATGAGACGCATACTGATGATTCTGTTTCTGATGATCTGCAGCACGGGCGCCAGCCTGGCCGCTCAATACCTGCTCATCCCCATGGATCTGGACCAACGCAACCATCTGCGGGCCTACGGCGTGGCTTTTCACACCCTGCAGGCTGGTGACAAGGTCAACTGGCTGCTCAATTATCGTGGTGGCAGCTTCCTTTTGGAAGATACGCAGAGGGCCCGTCTGGATGCCCGCCTCCTGGGAGTCAGCTTCCAGGTCATTGGCGACAGCGAGGTGCAAGGCATCCGCCGCATCGTGCAGCAGGAGAACATGGACGAGGTGTTGCTGGAAAAACCACCGCGCATCGCCATTTACAGTCCGCCCAACAAGCAACCCTGGGACGATGCAGTGACCATGGCTCTGGCCTATGCCGAAGTTCCCTACGATGTGATCTACGACGAAGAGATTTTGGCGGGGGAATTGAACGATTACGACTGGTTGCATCTGCATCACGAAGATTTCACGGGGCAGTACGGGAAATTTTATGCCAATTTCGGTTTGGAAGAGTGGTATCTGGAGCAGAAACACAGCACTGAAGAAATGGCCACCAAGTTGGGCTACGGAAATGCCTGGGAGTTGAAGCATGCCGTGGCCGGCACCATTTCCGAGTATGTGGATGGCGGGGGATTTCTGTTTGCCATGTGTTCAGCTACCGATACCATCGACATCGCCCTGGCCTGGATGCACACCGATATTGTGGCTGCGCCTTTTGATAATACTCCTTACGATCCTACCTATCGGAGCCAAAGCAACTTCGATAATACCTTTGCCTTCCGGGATTTCAAGCTGGTGACCAACCCGATGATGTATGAATTCAGTGATCTGGATACCAGCAACTATTCGGTGATGCGTGGGGCAGAAGCTGATTATTTTACGCTGTTCGCCTTTGCCGCCAAGTATGATCCGGTGCCGGCAATGCTGACGCAGAATCATGTCAATGTGATCAATGGATTTTTGGGACAGACGACGGGGTATTTGAAGAAACATTTGAAACGTTCGGTGACTGTTTTGGCGGCTGTTGAGGGCACCAATGAAGTGAAATATATTCATGGGCGCAAAGGGATGGGGACCTGGACTTTTTTGGGTGGGCATGATCCTGAGGATTATCAGCATCGGGTAGGGGATCCGCCTACGGATTTGGATTTGTATCCCACATCGCCTGGGTATCGATTGATTTTGAATAATGTTTTGTTTCCGGCGGCTCGGAAGAAACCTCAGAAGACTTGATTTATTTCTCTCGAGAGTACATCCGATCAATCAACTGACGGTACTTCTTGGCAACAACACCACGCCGCACCTTCAAAGTCGGTGTGATCTCTCCAGCCTGCTGTGAAAATTGCCGCGCCACCAAGGTGAACCGTTTGATTTTTTCAAAAGGTGCCAGGTTTTTGGAATGTTCCCGGATCCGCTTGGTGTATAGCTCCACAACCTCGGGCAATTTGATCAACTCATCATGATTCTTGAAGGCCAATTTCCGTTCGGCTGCAAATTCGGTCAGATTTTCGAATGCCGGAACAATAATGGCGCTGATAAATTTTTGTTTGTCTCCCATCACAGCCAATTGGTCGATATAGTGGTCTTTGCCCACCAGGGTTTCAATGCGCTGGGGTGCCACGTTCTTTCCCCCGGCGGTGATGATCAGGTCTTTCATGCGGTCGGTGATCACCAGGAAACCATCTCCATCCAAGTGGCCGATATCACCAGTTCGGAACCAGCCTTCGGTAAAGGATTCAGCCGTGGCTTCCGGTTTGCCGAAATATCCACTGGTGACATTGGGTCCCTTGACCTGGATTTCTCCGGTATCAGCGATGCGAATTTCCACGCCATCAACAGGCTTGCCAACGGTCCCGAATTTGAAATCGCCCGGGGAGTTGCAAGTCAGCATGGGCGCT
>JAUUYW010000540.1 GCA_030590265.1 Candidatus Krumholzibacteriia bacterium | reverse complement strand
GCTGCCATGAAGTTCGTCGAAGGTCTGATGGCTGAACCCGAAGTGGGCAAGGTGTACAAGGGAGTCGTCAAGACCATCGTGGACTTTGGCGCTTTCGTGGAATACCTGCCTGGCAAGGACGGCTTGTTGCACATTTCCGAACTGGAGCACTTCCGGGTCGGCAACGTGGAAGACGTTCTGCAACTGGGTGAGGAGATCGAAGTCAAGCTGGTTGAAGTGGACAGCCGCAGTGGCAAGGTTCGCCTGAGCCGCAAAGCCCTGTTGCCCGTGCCCGAGGGCATGGAGAACCAGCAACGCGACGAGCGTCCCCGCGGTGGAGACCGTGGCGGCGATCGTGGTGGTCATCGTGGTGGCGGCGGTCATCGCGGTGGCGGCGGACGCCGGTAAGCGGAAGTCTGTATGAATTTCGATCCCTATAGGAACGAAAAAGCACCCCGCCGGGAGATTCTTCCCGGCGGGGCTGTTTTGCTGAGCACTCCCATGAGAACGGCCCATGCCGTAACCCTGGGTGTGTGGTTGCGCACCGGCAGTCAGGATGAGTCCGACGGCCTGGGTGGAATCTCCCATTTCCTTGAGCACATGGTTTTCAAGGGTAGTGAGAAGCATTCCGCCTTCGAAATCGCTCATCTTTTCGACAGCATGGGTGCAGCGGTGGATGCTTTCACCACCAAAGATGCCGTGGCTTTCACCATCAAGGTTTTGCCCGAGTATTTCGAACCGGCGGTGCAGCTGCTGGCCGAGATGCTGTTGACACCATCTTTCGAACCCAAGCTGGTCACTCTGGAGCAGAGTGTGGTCATAGAAGAAATTCAGGAAGCCCTGGATACTCCCGACGACCGTCTTCATGATGCCTACGCCGCTCGTCTTTATGGCAAGCATCGTCGCGGCCGTCCCATCCTGGGATCACCCGGAGCGGTTCGCTCCTTCAATCCCCAATTGTTGCGTGAAAATCATACCCGGCTGTTTTCCGGCGCCAACATGGTCATTTCCATGGCGGGAAATCTTCATGATCGGTTCCGAGATATCGTGGTCGGTTGTTTGGATGCGCCCACCCAGCCAGAGTTGCAGCCGAACAAGTACGACAAGCCAGCCAAGCCGGCCAATGCCGCCATTTTGGATCTGACTCTTGAGGAGTTGGATCCCTTCAGGTTGGAATTAACCAGCCCCATTGTTCAGACTTATTTTGAGGTTGGCAACCTGGGAGTGGCTTTGAGTCATCCGGATCGCCTGCCTGTGTTTCTTTTGACCAACATTTTGGGTGGTGGCATGAGCAGCCGCATTTTCCAGGCGGTGCGTGAACGGGAAGGCTTGGCCTATACTGTTTACAACTACACCGACATGGGGCGCGACACCGGTCTGGTCAGCTGTGCTGGCAGTTGTTCTCCCGACAAACTGGCGCGACTGGTGGATGTGATCAGTGTGGAATACGATCGACTCATTGCCGAGGGTGTCCGGGATGCTGAAGTTGAAAGCAATCGGGCCCAGATCAAGAGCCAGCTGATTTTCAGTCTTGAGGGGATGATGAACCAGATGTTTCGGGCTGCCCGGAATGAAATCTACTATGGCAGGTTTGTGCCGGTGGGTGAATTGGTGGACCTGGTGGATTCGGTGACGGAGGATGATTTGGCCCGGTGTGCGAAGACTTATTTTGAACCCGATAGTATGTTGGTTGCTACTCACGGGCCGCAGGGAAATGGGAATCTTGAAATTCAATAATTTATTCTCCCCAGTACTACTCCTTTCTATCGCCAACTTCGCCACTGTTGACGCATTATAACCACAAAACTGCCCAGCATTAGACCAAACAGAGTGCCTAGTAAGATAATCGAAATACGATCAGGCTTGCTGCGGAATACCGGAATTGTGGCGTAGTCAAGAACATCAACGGATACAGATTCTTTTTGTTCATCAATTCTGGCCAATTCCAGCTGACGTCGCAATTCTGTCCAGATTGAGGTCAGGGCCTGCACCTGTCGAGCCCATTCACCGT
>JAUUYW010000399.1 GCA_030590265.1 Candidatus Krumholzibacteriia bacterium | reverse complement strand
GCACCAGCCAGATGGCCCGATTGCAACGCTGCCACCAGGGCATCGGTCTCCACGATGGGCCCACGACCGATGTTCACGAACCAGGACCCTTCCGGCATCAGGGAGAACCGGGCGGCATCAAACAATCCCTCGGTTTCCTCGGTCAGAGGTAAAGCCACCGCCACCACATCGGCCTCGGCCAGGAATCGATCCAGGTCTTCGGCGCCACCCATTTCGTCGACGTAGGCGGGCTTCTCTTTTCGCTCCGGATGGCGCACTGTGGCCAGCACCCGCATGTCGAAGGCATGAGCACGCCGGGCGATCTGTGAGCCGATTCCTCCCATGCCCACCACGAACAGAGTGCGCCCGGACAGAGTGGTGGCTCCAGCTGCAGCGGTCCGATCCCAGCGGCCCTCCCGCTGGGCGGCGTGCAGCTCGGGCAGTTTGCGGGTCAAAGCCAGCAGCGAAGCCATGACGTGTTCGGCAATGGCCGGTCCGTGCACACCCTGCATGTTGGTCAGGACGATATCATCATTGCCGCGCAAGCCGGGTATTTCGAGATAACGGTCCACCCCCGCGCTCCAGGATTGAACCCAACGCAATTGGGTGGCCGCAGCGAGAAAGGTTTGGTCTAGCATGTGGGCGTCCGCTGCGTCGATATCAGCGGCACGAGCGAGTGCCTCTTCTTCGGACAATCCCACCAGGAAAGTCACGTTGGGAGCCAATGCCTGCAACTCCGCCAATTGGGCCTCGTCCAGACGGGCGGCCAAGTAGGTAAGAGGAGCGGGGTCGACCGCCTGGGCGATGGCGCTGGTGGTCAATACCGTCATTACCGTGAGCAACAACATTGGGCTAGCAAAAATGCCAATCAGGATCAGTTTTATTTTTCCCAGAAGGTTCATGCGAATACTACCCCTGTGGTGTTGGTTTGGAAAAAACATTCAAATGGTCAACAAGGAGTAAAATTACCCTATTTAGCCTGGGTTCGCACCTTGCAGCAAAAAAAGATAGAGTGCCCCAACCAGAACATCCTCAAAAAACAGACATTATTTCGTTAAGCGGTTTTTTCCATTTGGCATGGGCCGGAACAGTGGCTTTTTCATTGGGATGGCCAACAACCAAGATCATTTCTGGTTTTTCTGTTGCTGGGCGATCACATAGTCCGTTTAAAAACTTCATTGGGTTTGGCGTATGTGTCAGTGACGTCAAGCCCGCTTTATGAAGGGCTGTGATTAAAAATCCTGTGGCAATACCAACGGATTCTTTGACATAATAATTATTAAACTTACGGCCGTTGCGGTCAACGCTTGTGCGTTGTGCAAAAATAACGATGAGCCAAGGTGCCGTCGTTAGATGAGGTTTGCTGTTATCAGTGCCGATGGGTTCCAGCGCGCCGAGCCATTCATCGCTGGCGCGTCCGGCGTAGAATTTTTCTTCTTCTTCTTCGGCTGCATCGCGGATTTTTTGTTTATGCTCCGGGTTTTCAATTGCGGTAAAATGCCAAGGTTGGTGATTGGCACCGCTTGGGGCAAGCCCTGCTACTTTGATGCAGTTTTCAATGATTTCGCGCGGAACAGGACGCGTTGAATATTCACGAATTGTATGACGTTTTTGCATCATCTCATAGATTTCTTGCGACTCTTTAATCATTTCTTCATCCGTCATATCCCAGCGGTGGGGTACTGGTAACTCGACATATTCATGATCAAGTGGAATTGAAGACTGGTATTTTTTATCTGTTTCTGACATTTCGAATCCTTTTAATTTTGGTTGGCCGCATTTTTCACAGGTCAATGGGAAACGAAATCCGCGATGCCCGCCGTCGTCGTCGCATCACGATCAAGCTCATGGCATAGCGTGCTGGGGTATCAGTCCGTTAGTTCAAGAGTCATTCGAACCAACCCCTCTTCCAGCTCCGCTTCGTCATCCACATTCAACAGGAAGATTCTGGAGGCCTCCACCTGTCCGGTGTTCACCAAAATGTACTTGATGTGGTTGGATCGAGCCAAACCAAGAGCAAACAATTCAGCCTCATCCACCACCTGGGCCGATACCAGCTCCGTGTGCAGTGAATCCAACCAGAGACCCTTGTCCAGGACCTGAGGCCCTGTTGGCTTGCCTTCCTTGTCCACTTCAGGAATCTGGCAATGAGCCTCCAGTGTATCGGTAGCTGCTGCTCCCAGAGTTTCCACGTGAAGATCCCGCAGAAGATCCGGAGAATATTGGTAGCCAACCGGAAGCTTGTACTTGTCGGGATTAAGCCGCATCCGTTGGTCCACAAGAGAGTTCAGATGAGCTTCCTTCAACGCAGCACTGTCTGCCGCCGGTTGGATTTGTCCAGGAACATTCAATTTCAACTCAGGGCGCTGGGCCAGTGCCTCTGAAAGTTGCTGTAATTTTTCCTGTCCTGCTGGAGACAATTCTCGTTCCCCTGGCACAAAGTCAACAAATTCCAACTCAGGGTCATCACCACCACCAAAGCCCAACAGGCCACCCAGCAATTTGAAGGGTGCCGTGATGAGTTTCAGCAACGTGTTCTTCAAAACATCCCAGACAGCATCCCAAATACTGAAACCCGGTTCATCAATGTCGCCTTCAACCGGAATATCCAGGTCAATACGGCCACTGCTGTCCTTAAGAAGAGCCACCGCCAATCCTATGGGCATACCTGAAGCTTCTTCACTTTCAACATCATCACCCAGTTCGAGCTGATCGATGATGAATTTGTTTTTACCAACAACCCACCGGTCATCAACCTGGTAATTCAAGAAGAGCTGCAGTTTCCCTTTGTCAATTTCGCGTCCAATGTATTGCCCTGAATAGGGAGTCAGAGCAGGCATGTCGAAGTCTTCAAAACGAATGTCGATGTTGGTGTAGAGATCGCCCCTGAGGGGATTGACCTGGCCACTGACCTCTACCTTACCGTGGGGGTCGGTTGTTCCTGTGATGTCCAAATCAGCGCGGGATAGCGGGTCGGTGGACAGACCGCTGACCTGACCATCGAGGGATGCAATGCCGGCAACGAAAGGCAAGATAAGTGAAAAATCAGCAAAATCCGATGTTCCCTTTTCCACCTCGATCACTGCAATCTCAACCATCATTTCCGGTACTTCGGTTTTGGCTGTGGAGTCCTGCATTGCGATAGCCGGGGCAAATATTTCCTGGATGTTGGTGGTTCGATCCTTGTAGACAGTCACCTTACCATAGGGCTCCAGCATCTTTACGTGAGCTATGGAAACGCCAGTTGGCCCGTATGTGAGCCCGGTCACAGACAGATTGGTCCATGCCAGAAGGCGGTCCCCCGCGATAGTGTCATGGATCAACAAGTCGTCAGAAGATATTCCGCCTGTAAATGTTACATCGGGGATGATGGGATCTTCACCCATTTCAACCGTAACGTGACCAGCCACTCCAAAACTGCCGCTGGCAATTTCAATCTTGGCAAAAGGATTGGCATAGGGCTGGAAAACCGG
>JAUUYW010000037.1 GCA_030590265.1 Candidatus Krumholzibacteriia bacterium | reverse complement strand
GTTCGATTCAACCCTTCAAACCGCAACTCGCCGATGATCCCACCCCAGGGTTCAACAACAACGACCGCAACCGCAGACTCCAGGGCAAGACACTGTGAGCCGGGAAAGCAAATGGCGATGAGGACGATGGCTGGAACCAGCCAGGGCAACTTGTGATTTGAAATGATCATGAAAATCTGGGAGGCTCCAATTATTCAAGACAAATATCAACGACACAGGTAGAAGGTATCTTCAATCTTCAAACAATTTTCACTGTCCTGCCAATCATCCCTTCCTGTATCGCGCCCCTCAACAAGAGTGACGGTCCAGGAATGACCAACTTTATCAACAATCATCCCCTCACCGGTAGGGCGTCCAATCATGACTTTGAACTCCTGCAGATTCTTCTCCACAATGCGATAGGCATCTCCTTCAGGGGTGACATCAAAAAACCTGCCTTCAACTGTTCCCCATCGACCCAACATCCGGTCAGCAGGCTTGTCAGAGGGAGCCCGTTGGTACACGACTCCCTCAGCACCAGGGCTGTCCAGCGGCACAAGAACCAATTGGGTACTGGTCAGAATCTTGATGACCAGATGATCTGATTCCGGTTCAGGATACCGTTCGGTATGGCTGGATATATCCAATCCTTCAAGACCGACTCGTTGCCAATGATCCCCCATGATGGTGAACATGTTCAAATAATGAACCTGACCATCAGCATCAAATTGCAAACCGTCAAACCCATTGGTATCGGCCACAGGTTTCAGCCAAACTCCAATCAATAGATCCTGCTGCGCGAGAGCAACATTTTCATCATCAACAGATTTCCCTCCTCCACAACCGGCCGACAAAACCAGGCCAACAAAAAGGCAAAACTTCACTGAATTCAGATACGTCACTATTGTTTCCCTTTAATGTAAACCGGGTCAGCAACGGGCATACCCGCTGTTTTCAACCTCTTGGCCGCCACTATATAGAACTCGCTGGCCGGCACCCTGGCAAATCCCAGCTTGATATCAAACACGGGTTCACCCTGCAAAAAATTCCAGTGATTCAAAACCGTCGCCACGGAGGACCCCTTTTCAATCTGAATCAATCGTCGATGCGAACTGCTCAGGTTTATGGACGGGTCGTTGCGTTTGGCCGCAAAATGAATCAGGTCGAAAATGGCGTCGTCCCACACCAGAGGTTCGTCTTCGGTGTTGAGAAAATGCTTTTGGATGCGACCCGCCAGATGAGTATCGAAGCCACCCCAGGTCAGGTCCAGAAGATACTTGTCGTAGGTGTCGATGGCGTCCATCAGGAAGGCTCCCAGCATGGCGCTAAAACCATACTTGGCTCCTATGTAGATGATGGCCAGATCATCACAGACACCATCGCCCATCTGACGCCTGAAGTAGGCCTGGTCGTATTGGGGAAAGGAATATTTTTCATGCCGATTCTGGCAGATGACACCAATGTCCTTCAAGGTTCGCATTTGCTCATCGGTGAAAACCGCAGCTCCGGTGTCGCCAAGACCAACCATTTCAAAATTGGCTGCATCGACGATCACGATGTCTCCACCGCCGATATTAAAAGGCATACCGGAAAAAGTTTGCCGATGATGACGCAGGGTGTTGGCCCGGTAGGACCAATCATCCATAAAACCGGCCAGCACCATTCCCGTAAGAAATTCGCGAGTATTGACCTTCTGGCCGGCCAGGAACTCAATACCAAAAACCGGCTGACCTTCAGGGTCCAACGCCAGCTCGGCATCGTCCAGGTGCTGCAGCAACCAATGGCCGAATTTGCCCAGCATTTCGCCTCTGCGGTGCCTCACCTGGTGAGCCTTCAGGTTGGCATCCGTGCCTTCGAGCACTGTCAGAATCCGCTCGAAAGTGGCGTCGGGGAAGCTTAGCGGGGTGCCGTAATCGTCGGTAAAATATCCATGGCCGTTCATGGCCCTACCCAGCACCGATTGGGGCAGAAGATCGGCCAAATTGCGTTGCCCGCAGGCAAATGGCTGGCTCATCAGGAAATCGAAATCCAGGGTTACCAGGCCTTCAAAGAGTTCGCGGTCGCGAAATACGCTGAGCGTTCGGCGGCCTTGCCAGGGTTGTTTGGAATGCTGATCATTGCGCCGGTTGCGTCGTTGATCCCGGCTCTGATCCGGGCCGTTTTTGACCTGATCCAGCAAGGTGTCCACCCGGCGAACATTGAATTTTTTTCGTCCTCGCCTCCTGCGCACTGTTACCCTTCTTGGTTATCCTCATCACTTTTCCAGTCGGCAAACAAAGCCGTGACAAAATTATCCGCATCAAAAACATCCAGGTCGTCGGCTGTTTCACCCATTCCCACATACTCCACCGGCAACCCCAACTTTTCAGCGATGGCCACCACAATGCCGCCTTTGCTGGTGCCATCAAGTTTGGTCAGGATCAAACTTTGAACAGGGATGGTTTCGGCAAAAACCTTGGCCTGGATCAAGCCATTCTGGCCTGTGGTCCCGTCAACAACCAACAACGTCTCGGGGTCCTTTCCTGTCTTGCGGCGAATGACCCTGGCCACCTTGCCCAACTCGTCCATCAGATTACTTTTGGTGTGCAAACGACCCGCGGTATCCACCAGCACGATGTCAATTTCTCGGCTTTCGGCGGCACTCAGGGCGTCGAAGACCACGGCGGCGGGGTCGGCACCCGCTCCCTGCCGGATGCAATCCACATCCAGGCGTTCGGCCCAAACTTGGAGCTGCTCCACAGCGGCGGCCCGAAAGGTATCGGCGGCGGCGAGCAATACGGTCTTGTCTTCGTTTTGGAACAATTTTGTGAGCTTGGCAATGCTGGTGGTTTTGCCGGTGCCGTTGACCCCGACCACGAAGATAACCCGGGGAACATGTTTCTCTGGCCCAGCCTCTGCTATCTCCGCAGGAGTGTCATCTTTTTTCCCGCCCTTTTTCTTTTTCTTCTTTTTCTTTTTACCACCTTGATTTTCCTCTTCATCCCAGCTCAGAGGACGAATTTTTGGCTTGGCATTGGTCAAAATCTCGATGACATCGCCCCGGATGACTTCCAGAACACTGTCGAGAGTGGCTTCCCCACCCTCCTCTTTCAGACGAATCTCAATGTTCTTGGTGATGGACACAGCCGATTCGACACCCATATCAGCAGAGATCAACAATTCTTCGATCTTTTCAAGGGTGTCGTCATCCAGACGAATGCGGTTGCCAAACATGCTTTGCAGCTTGCCGACCACACTGCCGCGCGTTTTGCTCAGTCCCTTGCGAAACCGGTTCAGGGCTCCTTTGATCACTCGCTGGCCTCCATGATGTCGTCAGGGTCTTTGGGTGTGATAGGGTCTGCAGAATCGCCGGCTTCATCCTCTGGACCCGCTCCAGCAAAATCAAGGCTCTCCTGCGGATTATTCTTCCGCTCTTCGGCCAATCGAGCCTCTTCGGAGGAGTCGATGTTCAGCCTTTTGTTGGCGATGACGTTGCCCAGTTCGTGATCATTCTGGGTCGATGCCACATCGTGGAAACTCACCGAGACGATGTTGCTGCAACCAGGCTCCATCATGGTCACACCATACAGATGGTTGGCTGTTTCCATGGTCAGCTTGTTGTGTGTGATCACCAGGAACTGGGTGTTCCTGCTGAACTCACTCAGCATGTTGACGAAGCGACCAATGTTGATGTCATCCAACGGAGCGTCGGCCTCATCCAGCACACAGAATGGCGATGGTTTGACCAGGTACACCGCAAAGAGCAGCGACAGAGCAGTCAAACAGCGTTCACCACCCGAAAGCAGGCTCACCGTGTCGATCACCTTGCCTGTGGGCTGTGCTGTGATTTTGAGATTGCTGTCCAACGGATCATCGGTTTTCAGCAGCTTCAAATCGGCGCGGCCACCCTTGAAAAGGGTTTGGAAAACAGCGATGTAGTTGCGACGCACCTCTTCGAAGGTTTGCACGAAACGTTTTTTGGCGGTGCGGTTGATCTCGGTGATGGCCTGGACCAGGTCATCCCGGGCCTTCTCCACGTCGTCCCTCTGTCCTTCCAGGAAATCCAGACGCTCTTTTTTGGTATCGTACTCTTCCAGGGCCAGGTGGTTGATAGGCCCCAGGGAACCAATTTTCTGGCGTTTGATTTCCAGCAACTGCTCGGCCTGGTCCAGCTGGAACACTCCGTCTTCAATTTCCAGTTCCTTGGGAAAGTCTTCAACTTTCACAGCGGCCAAAAGATCTTTGAAACTGAATTTGTACTGCTCTTCGATTCGCTCTTCAAGGTTGTTCCGCTTGATGTCCAGGGTGGCCAGCTCGGTTTCCATTTCATGAGCCTGGTCACGGAATCCCCCGCGGGATTTTTCGATTTCCTGCACTCTTTGGTGCCAGACACCGGTTTCTTCGTGCAGCTTCTGGATTCCATCGGTTGCCGCGCCCACAATTTGCCGACGCCGCCCGCGCTCATCCAACCCCTGGCTCATGATGGTGCGCTTGGCCTCCAGCTCTTCGCCCATGGAGTCGATGGACTGGTGACCCACTTCGATTTCCTGGGCCAGCCTTTCCCGACGACTGAACAGCTCAGCCACATTGTCGCGCAGATGCCCCAAGGCAGCTTCGGTTTCCCGCTTCTGGCTTTCCCGACGTTGGTGAGTCAGGTGCATTTCCTGCACTTCGGATCGGGCTTCATCACGTTGCATTTCCGCATCTTCAACCCGGGAACGCAGCTCGTCGCGTTGCATGGTGCTGGTTTCGCGGCGGCGTCCACTTTCGGTCAGCTGATCGGTCAGGGTTTCTTCCTGACGCTCCAGTTCGACCACCTCTTCGGCCAGACGAATGCGTTCGGTTTCCATTTCTGCGGCACGTGTTCCGGCCCCATCACGCTGGTGTTGCAACTGAGCAGCTCGAACCTGATTCTGGTTCAACTCATCGTCCAGAACAGTGAGCTGACCGCGACCGTTGATCAGGCTCTCGCGCAGGTCTTCACGCTGGGAACGATTCAATTTCACTTTTTCCCGGGCCAACTCCAGCCGTTTTTCAACGTTTTGAATTTCGACGGCCAGTTCTGCCAGTTTTTCTTTTCGACCGATGATGCTGCCATCGGTGGCACTGTCACGACTGCCACCACGCACGGTGCCGTCACTGGTGATCAGCAGGCCCTCCCGGCTGACACAGACCAGGACACCTGGTCCCTGGTAAGAAGAAGCAGCCGCGGCAGCCTGATCATCACCATCAAAGACCACCGCCCTGGACAACAGGGAACGCAATGCCGGCAGGCCAGTGCCTGGACCGGAGACCACCTCCAGGGCAGGCCGCCCACCACTGACGGCTCCGGTCTCCACCAATGTGTTGGAGGAAAACTCTCCGGCACAGAGAAAACGGGCTTCGCCGATTTTCTCCTGGCGCAGTTCGCGAACCATATCCAAGGCTGCTGGAACGCCATCGACAACCACCGCTTCCAGCAATTCATCCAAAAGGACTTCCAGAGCCAGGGTATCGGACTTGTCCACCTGAAGCAGATCGGCCAGGCCACCGGAAATGCGGTCCTCACCACCGTGCCTTTTCAGGATCTCCCGGGGACCTTTGCCATAACCTTCGTACTGCTGGTGCAGACGGTTCAACAGGTCGTGTGTTGATTTGGCCGCTTCCCGCTGACCCGATAAAACAGTGACTTCCTCCTGCAAAACTCCGGCGTCCATTTCCAGATCGGTTTCCTGGCGTTCGCTCGCTGCCAGGGTCTCCAAAAGTGACGCCCGCTTGGTCACAACTTCTTTGGTGGCAGATTTCAGCAAATGCAGGGCTTCTTCCGCCTCATGGCCTTCCCGCAAAATTTCCACCCGCTCTTCGGCCAGATGAGTCATGCGTTCATGACGATTGTCCTGGCGCACCTTCAGCTCACGCAGGTAACTGCGCTGGGTGGCGTCGCTCTCAATGACTTGAAGATTTCGAGCGGTGGCATCGTCGAGAGCCGACCGGTCAGCCTGCAATTGCCCCTCCAGGATCTGCAGGCTTTCGGTCTTCTGTTCCACCAAAATACCCGAAGATTCCAGTTCGTCCTCAATGTTTTTCAGGCTCTGAGTCATGCGCTCAATCTGGCCTTCGATTTCCTTTTGGCGGATTTCCGCTTCTTCGATGGACCTTGTATTGTCATTGATCCTGCGCTGGTGCTCATCGATGCGATGCTCGAGCACCAAAACCTGCCGTTCGGTTTCCTGAAGCTCTTCCTCAAAGGCCTCAAGGGCACTCTCCAGCTGCAATTTCTCGGCTGTGCGTTCTTCGATCTGGGGCCGAGATGTTTCAATTTTAGCCTGCAATTCGGCCAATTCGCCTACACCGGTCTCAGCCTGGGTCCGAAATTCCTGCAGCTGGTCCCGGGCTTCGGTTTCCCGGTTGTCCAGGCCCATATGCCGACGTGCCGCCAGGGACAAATCCAGACAGCGGATTTCGGTGAACAAATTCTGATGCCGACGGGCTTTGCCAACCTGACGCTGCAAAGACCGCACTTCCCGGCCGATTTCTTCGACAATGTCGTACAAACGGATCAGGTCGTTCTGGGTGCGGTCCAGCTTGCGCTGGGTTTCCTTGCGCCGAGCTTTGTACTTGGTGATACCCGAGCCCTCTTCCAACAGGTGCCGCAGGTCGTGATTGTTCTCATTGAGAATCTGCTTGATCATTGATTCTTCGATGATGCTGTAGGAGGTATTGTTCACCCCACTGTCAAAGAACATATCCCGCAGGTCTTTCAGACGACAAGGAGTGCCGTTCAGAAAATAGTCACTGCCCCCATCCCGGGTGACCCGGCGCTTGATGGACACTTCGTTGAAATCGATGGGGATTGCCCGGTCGTTGTTGGTAAAAGTCAGGGTCACTTCGGCCATGCCCACAGCCCGCCGCTTGGTGGTGCCCTTGAAAATAACATCGTCCATTTTGCCGCCACGCAGGGCTTTGGCTGATTGTTCACCCAGCACCCAGCGGATGGCGTCCACCACATTTGACTTGCCGCAACCGTTGGGCCCGAGAATGGCAGTGACACCCTCGTCAAACTCCATTTTGGTGCGCTCAACAAAGGACTTGAAGCCCTGCATTTCAATCGTTTTCAGTTTCACCCGAATATCACCTTCTCGCCATAAGGCGTTGTGTTGTAAAATTTAACAGATCTTCCGAAACACCCGAAACTAGAAGCGGACAGGATTTGCCCAATCCTCACCCAGCTTTTCCATGAGAGCATTTCGCGCCGCGTTGGCTTCCTTCTTGGTCTTGAAATTGCCAATGTAAACCCGAAACCAACGCCCCTTGTCCTTGAACTCAACCGCCCGGAAAGTGCTGCGGAAACCCTTGGCAGCAAGAACTCCCATTTCCATTTCAGCCCGCACACTGTCCGGGAAAGAGTACACATGCAGAGCCCAGCCATCACCCCCAACTGGAGAGATGTAAGGGTCCATGCCAAATTCGTTTTTGGGCTGGGGAGTTTCCACAACCTCATTCGGGGTATCAGGCAACAATTCAGCCTCAGCAGGATCAATCTGCCCCATTTCGGAATCTTCACCATCGGCCGGTAGCTCGGTCGACTGCTCGGTTACCTGGTCATTCAAATCCTCTGAAGTTCCACTCGGCAGGGATGTATTTCCACTTTCCACAGGAGCCTCTTCACCGAGGGAAGACTCCACCGCAGGACGTTCACCAGAGGTCTCCTCGTTTTGAGTTACCACTGGGAACATTCCACCGGATGGAACTTTCAGGTATTTCAGGTAGTAGATGGAAGCCGCGGAAATCATCAACAGGGAAACCACCACCACCAACCAAAAGACACGTGAATTGCCTTTTCTGTGGGCAAATTCTTCTTCTTCAGCCATTTCTTCATCCTCTTCAGACATGCTGCTGAAAAGGACCTTGGCGGCCCCTTGGTCATCAGCGGTAGATTCATATTCATCCTCAACAACGGCCTCATCCACCAACTCATCCAACAACTCACCTGGAATAGCCACAATCTCCTCATCCAGGTCTTTTGGCAGACCAAAACCAACCAGTCCGGTGAGCGGAATTTCCACCGATTCGAAGCTCTCCAGAAGGTTGTTCACCAAGGAGGCCGAACGCTGGGATCGGTCCCAGCAAAGCAATCGTAGATCCGCCTCGGCTGCCCAGAGACGCCCCACCGCGTCGGCTGGAGCCGTCACCAGGATGTCGTCGGCCTGGCGCTTCAAACGATCCAGCAAATCTTTGACTTCGGGGCCCGTGACATCCGCCGGAATGAATGACCCCACACCCAACAAATAACCTCGCCGCCCTTCAAATGGCATGGGAATGCCACAATTCAGAACGCTGGAGCCGTAACGAACCAAATCAATCCAGCCATCAATCTCCTGACGCCCAGCCCAGCGGGTCAGGTCGGCCTCTTCATCATCACCATCCAACAGCAGGACGGCCTGGTCACGGCTAGCCAATTCCCTGGCGAAATTCAGGGCCGCCGCTACGCTCAGATGAGCTTCACCGGGTTCGTGCAGAAAGAGCCACACCCGGGGCGAGCTGTGTCCTGCCATGGCACTGTCCAGATTCTCACCCAGCTGGCCATCGGAGATCAACTTGTTCACCTTATCCCAAAAAGTGGACTCGTCAGTGAATTGAATGCTGCCGGCCCCCCACCCGGTGGTAAATACGGGCAGACCGCCAGGCACAGTGGCTGGTTGCCCCCCAGATTTATCTTCTGGCGTTCCGGATTTCGTACTCATTGTTCAACTCCCAATGATTAATTCAGACGAGACCAGGCCGTGATGAAAGCATCGACGACCA
This sequence comes from Candidatus Krumholzibacteriia bacterium, assembly GCA_030590265.1. Taxonomy (GTDB): domain Bacteria; phylum Krumholzibacteriota; class Krumholzibacteriia; order LZORAL124-64-63; family LZORAL124-64-63; genus LZORAL124-64-63. The sequence continues at coordinate 6,694 of JAUUYW010000037.1, read as the reverse complement.
GATTAACTTCCTCTTCGGTGATGGTTCGCACGTCCACGGCCAAACCATCCTGATTCATGCGCCCGACCAGGGCCGGGTTTCCCCAACGCAAAAACTGGTGGCAGGCTTCGAGCTCTTCTTTGGGGCCATCCCACAACAGAAGTCTCGATTCGATGCTGGTGGTTGAGAAAGAACCACCACCCACACTGGATTGGCCAGGCACCACAGTGGCCTGCCAACCGGCAGGAGCCTGGTCCTGCAAAAGGGTGCGAAGTTTTTCCGCCCGGTTTGCCAGGTCTTCCAAAGACATGCCCAGCTGGTTGAGGGTGGGTATGTCCGGTTGCCCTTCGGCGGCCAGATAAAGGCTCAGCACTGCATCCAGAGCCGCCAAAGTAGTCTTATCCACCCGGAAAGCCCTGCGCATGGGATGCTTGCGCAAACCGGCAATCATTTCCCGGGACCCAAAAATAATACCGGCCTGGCATCCGCCAAGCAGTTTATCACCGCTGCAGGTCACCAAATGGGCTCCGGTGGCAAGATCTTGGGTCAAGAGCCGTTCGCCAGGGGGCAATCCCAATTCTTCATAGGGAAAGAGGGCCCCGCTGCCTGCGTCATAGACCAAGGGACAATTCCGCTCATGGCAGGCCGCGGCCAAATCAGAGAGTTCCACATCCTCGGTGAAACCCTCCACCACGAAATTGCTGCGGTGCACTTTCAAAATTGTGGCACCCGGCACCATGGCCTCACGGTAGTCTTCAAGACTGGTCCGGTTGGTGGTGCCTATTTCCACCAGCTCACAACCGGTTTCGGCCAGAATCTCGTGCATTCGGAAGGAACCACCAATGGCGACCACTTCACCACGGGAAAGAACGACCCTGCCCCCATTGCTGCAATAACGCACAGCCAGCCAAAGAGCCGCTGCATTGTTGTTGATGATGAGCGCATCAGGAGCACCAGCCAAAAGGGCCGCCTTCTCTTCCACCAGGCGCCCACGATGCCCACGAGCCCCACCCTGGAGGTCGTATTCCAGATCACTGTTGTGCAAAGCAACTGTCCGGGCCGCCTCTGCTGCTTCCGGGGGAAAATTGCTGCGCCCCAAATTGGTGTGCACCACAACTCCGGTCCCATTCAGAACCCTCGTCCAGGAAGGTCCCAAAAGAGCTTTGCGGCGTGCCAAAACACTGACCACTAAATCTTCAAGCAGAATCTCACGCTGAACAACGGAACCCTTTGCCTTGCGAAGAGTAAGACGCAGTTCTTCAACCGAGCCCTGAATCAATCTGGTCATCCAGGGCCCTTGCCGTCCATCCATCAACGGAGCAATGCGATCATGCTCCAAGACGGCACTCACCTGGGGAATTTGACGCATCCGATCCTGTGTATCGGTCATGAAATCCTGGACTTTCAGCGTGGGCAGCGAAAAAAAGGCGTCTGGACCGACTCAGGTCCAGAAACCCAGTTACAGACAAGGTGCCGAAGCAGGGGGCAATGTACCAGAAAGCAATAATAATGTCCAGCTTCTGTGAGCAATCCATGAGTAATCTTTGGGCAATTTCCAGGGATGAATTCGGTGCATTGGCGCTATCGCCCAGGGCAGAGGTGCGCTAAAATAAAATTCGCACCATTAGAAAGGGTTCTCTCACATGGCTAAACGGTTTGAAATTCGCAGCATCTTCATGATTCTCCTGGTCTCCATTGGCCTGCTATCCATCGGTTGCAGCCAACAGCCCGCCCCACCAACCACGGAAACACCTCCCATCCCAGGCTACCAAGGACTCCAGGAAGAGTTTGGGCCCAAAGACTTCTCCCCCCTGCGGGGACGACTCATTGTTTTGGATCCTGGACATGGTGGTTTTTTCAGGGGTGCCCTTGGTCCCAACGGGCTCACCGAAGCGGAAGTCAACCTGGGTGTAGCCCTTTATTTGCGAGGCCTGCTCGAGTGGGCAGGCGCCAATGTGCACTTGACACGCTCCGCTGATTACGACTTTCTCACTCCGGCAGACAGCACCCTGACCAGCGATCTTGCCTTCAGGTCTTCCTTCACAGATTCACTGCAACCTGATGTCTTTATTTCTATTCACCACAACAGCACCGCCTCTCGTGACCCTGATGTCAACGAAACCCAAACCTACTATCCGTTGGGCGACGAAGGGGCTTCGGTGGACCTTGCCCGCAGCGTTCACCGTCATTTGGTTTTGAATCTGGAGATCACTCCCGCCAAAATCCTGCCTGGCAATTTCCATGTTTTGCGCCAGGCCACTGTCCCGGCCATCCTGGGTGAACCGTCCATGATTTCCAACCCGGTGATGGAAGGAAGGTTGAGCCTGGCGGCCAGCCAGGAGTTGGAAGCAAAGGCCTATTTTTTGGGCCTGCTCGACTATTTTGCCCTGGGACAGCCGCGATGGAGCGGAGCAGCAACCGATACCCTCCAGTGGGAATCCGGTAACCCAACGATGGATATTTCCTGGGTATTCCAATCATCAAGGCCCAGCGAAGACCCAGGTCCCGGTCCCCGACCTTCCTCCTACCGCCTGACCCTCGACGGCCAGGACCAGGGGTTCGATCTTTCCGCCGATGGTCGCAGCGTCACTTGGCGAACAACCTCCACTTTGACTCCGGGCGAGCACCTTCTGCATCTGCGTGGGCAAAATCTGAAAGGTCGTGCCACACCCGACCGCTTCACCCTGCTGCAGGTGAGCACTGGCCCCCGGCTCACTGTCAATCTCACCAACGAGACCCAAACAACCGACACCCCCAGTCAGACTATGATTCACTGGCAATCCGTCGGGAAACATTCCACACACGCAGGTTTCCTGGACGTGAGCAGTCACCTCAGTTTGCCCATTCCATCCACTACTCAAGGCTGGTTCCTGCTTCCTACCTCGGATCTCGACCCGGACCGCCTGCAATTTCGGCTGCCGCAAAATCAATCCAACAGCCCCTTGCATCCAAACACCAATGCTGACTTGCCACCGGGTGTATTCTGGCGGCTTATAACAACCGGCGAAAAACCTGAATATGCCTCTTCATGGATACCATATTTGGGATGGCGCCATCGCATGCCAGACAGTCCCGGCACAATGCCCCCAGGGTCCGGATCAACAGGGCCCGCCATCATCTGGCAACCCGGTCAACCGGTTTGGATCGAGGGACGTGGTGTCTTGCCCCTGGTGGATTCCGGTCAAGGCCCTGATGATCGCCCCCGAACAGTGATATCCGAGTCCAATCTCTGGCATCCCAGGATGCTGCTGCCTCAACTGCAGGGACGGACCATTGTCCTGGACCCCGCCGGTGGTGGCACCAACAATGATGGCACTTATCTCCTGGGAACCCGTGGTGCGGACATTAACCTGGCCACTGCTCGCCAGGCTCAGAATCTTCTGGAAGGAGCCGGAGCCCATGTCTTGCTGACCCGCTCCGGCGAAGTGGCCCCTGATGCCCAGCAGAAAGTATTGTTGGCTGGCAACGCCCAGGCTGACCTCTTTCTGACCATTGGCCGGACCACCGACGGTGGTCTGCATCAAGCCCTGCATCATCCCGGCAGCCAAGTGGGAATCAAGTGGGCCCAGGCCATGTCCTCAGCCATGGCGCCCTTGGACAGCCTCACCATTGGCCAATCCTATGCCTACCTCCTTCGCCACACGGCCTGTCCCGCTCTGGAAGTCCGCTTGCAGGCACCTCAAACGGCCCCTGAAGAGCTGCAAATCTCATCCCTGCCTTGGCAGATGGCCGAAGCCCGGGCCATCCTGTTGGCCTGTGCAGCAGCCCTCTCTGCAGATGGGAATCTGCCTCAAAACCGGGATCCTGCTCAGCTGATAGGGAGGCTGCCTGGTGGTCTCTCCCTGCCTGGGATTGATTGGGCCGTCTGGGACGGTAATTTCAGCTGGCAACCGCCAACTTCCCTAAAACCAGGCCATGCCGTAACTTCATGGACCACGCCCGGCTGGCCGACTGGCCCCGGCGTGCATACACTGGAAGTTCACGCCTCCAGTCAATGGCAAATGTGGCGGGTGGAAATCCTGCCCTCGGGCCTGGACTTCCAATTGATGATGGAGAATCGTTGAAATGATATTGGGTTCCAATGCAGTGACCTCACAGGGGCCAGATCTCCCACCACCCCGGTTCACTACCAAGGCCCAATTGGCAGAGCGGCAAGGATTTCGCAAACGCATGCTCTGGGCCGCTGCCTTGGCCATGGCCGGCCTGCTCGCTTTCATCCTGCTGGGACCCGATGCACAATCCGTAAAAGACAAATTTGAATACTATGGCGTGCAGGATGAGTTGAACATCATGCAGGAAGTCAGCATCGATCATGGCCAGGACATGGTCCACCAATTGCCCAAGTCTTTGATGGTCCCCCCCCCACCTTCCCACATGGAAATTGAACCCGATGATCTATCCGAAACGGGAACGGAGCCGGTACCGGAAGAAACGCAAGAGCCGATCGATGATATGCTAAACGTTGTGCCGATACCCAACCCGGACGCGGAGGTTGCCGTCAATGAGCAGGTGGAATTGAGCCTGCCGCAGCAAAGCAACCCTGACTGGTTTATCCTGCATCAGGTGCGGCCGGAATACCCAATTGATGCCAGTGAAACCGAACGCCGCATGCCGGTCATTTTTGTAAAGGTTGCCATTTTTGTGGGCCCGGATGGAAAAGTTACCGATGCCATGATTCAGGCCACCAATGGGAGCCAGGTTTTTGCGGAAGAGGTTTTGAGGGGAGTCAAGCAATGGGAGTTTGGCTGGCGGGTGGCACCTGGGGCCGGGCGGTGGATTGCCATGACCTGGAATTTTAACAGTCCGTATTTTACCGGAACTCGATAGGGTTTGGTTTGCTGAAATCCCCAACACCAGCTATGTAAGAAATACTTGACATGCGGCCCACCTTGGTGTAATGTTTTTCTTACACACCAACCAACTGGAGGCCATCATGTCTTACGCCAGAAAAAATGCCCTCATCGCAACCATTGTCTGGACTTTGGTTTTTGGCGGACTCATCGCCTTGGTTCTCGGTCCTGGCGTCGACCGATTCGCTGCTCCTGATCAACCAATCTGGCGGATGCTGACGGCAGCCATCATTCTGCTGGGCTTCCTGCTCAACGCCTGGCTTGGCTGGAGATCAAAAAAAGGGAAAAAGCTGGGCGAGTTGGATGAACGGGACGATGCTATCGCCCGCCGGGCTTCCGAGGTCACCCTTATTGTAGTGGCCATGGTGGTTTTCCTGACGACCCTCACCCTCTATGAGACTCACAGGGGCAGTGGCGCCGTGCCCATTGGTTGGCTCTATCTGCTCGCTTATGGAACTGTCGCCCTGGTCTCTCTGGTCCATGCTGTGGCCACTCTGATGGTTGATGGAAACGGACCTGCCGATGGCTAAGGCAAAAATCCGCAACCACGTGCGCCGTCTGCGAGAGGAAATGGGGATCACTCAGACCGCTCTGGCCCGCAGCAGTGGCTGCACCCGGCAGACGATCATCATGCTGGAGCAGGAACGTTACGTCCCGTCATTGTCATTGGCATTTGGGGTGGCCAGGAGTCTGGGTGTGACGCTTGAGAAGGTCTTTGAGCCTGAGGATGCCCTGGAATAAGGGAGTTTTATAAAATGAGCCAGGCAATGAAGAATAAGGCCAAACAGAGCAAAATTATTGGTCCTCCAATAGCCCCGAATCCTCTTCTGAAACAATCCCCATCCCATCAATATTTTCCACAGTTAAAGAATCAACCACTGCCCCATCGGTCAAAGCCCAACTCTCGGCAAAAACACCCGAAGGAAATGGCATGGCCCGATCGCCCCGGAACATTCGAACCGTTGTGGCGAAACTCTCCGGCCCATCCGCCTGGATATCCCGGTTGGCCAAACGACGCTCCAGAGCATCCTGCAGCTGGGCCCGGTTGCTCGCTCCACTCTGATACAAAGTATCCAGCACCAAACGCATGGCCTGGTAGCTCTTCAAAGCCAGGGCCTTGGCTTCCTGGGGATAATTCTTGCCTTCCCAGTTGGCGTTAAACTCGCCTGTCCAGAGGGTGGGAAACAGAGCCAGGTCACTGGGAAAAATTGCCCGTTCCATGACCGAGTTGGTGCGTTGAAACAGACGTTCGGAATTCCAGTTGCTCAAGCCCATGATCAGGGCCCCGGCCTTGTAAAAATCAAGTTGCGGTGCCAAGAGAATCATCTGATCCACGGTTGCTGGTGTAAAAATCACCTCAGGCCTGAGTTTTTTCATGGCCAGGATCGCTTTGCGAAAATCGGTATCAGCCAGGTTGTATTGCTCAACGGCCACAACCTCGCCGCCAAATTTTTCCACTTCTGCGGCAAAAATCTGAGCCTGGCGGGATCCGTCGGGAGTGTTTTCATGGAGGATGGCAAATCGCTCCTTCAACATCACCGTGGTGGCCAACTGGGCCAACAAACGAACCTCGTGCTGTCCGGTCAAATTGGTTTGGAAGATCCCGGGGCCCAACTCCCAAACATGATCATTGGTCGCCGTAGGTGAAATCAAAGGCACCCCGTAAATGTCCGCCACCACTGCAGTGGAAGCGGTGGGATTGCTCATCAGGGAACCAAAGAGAGAACCACAGGCATCCTCCGAGCAGAGGCGACGGGCAGCCAGGGCGGCGGTCACCGGATCACCGGCAGTGTCTTCAACCTTGAGGATAAATTCCCGTCCGGTTTCGTCATTGGCGGCGTTCAATGCCAGAATAGTTCCATCAT
>JAUUYW010000213.1 GCA_030590265.1 Candidatus Krumholzibacteriia bacterium | reverse complement strand
GGATTCTTTCATGAACCATCATTCTGGTTGTTTGCAGCCCGCATTTTTTCAAACCCGGCGAGAACTTCACCCTCCATGGTTTTGGCCCTCCCGGTTTCCAAATCGATAACGGCAAAAGTAACATCCGCATTGGCTACAGTTTTTCCAGATTGCCGGTTGATGACTTCCTGGTGAATAACCCCAGTGCGACCTTCGAGTTTGGTCGTCTCGGACGTAATCTCCAAATCAATACCCGGACTCGCTGGTCGCAAAAAATTGATGGTCACCGAAACGACTACAAATCCCAGGCCGCGATCCTTCCAGTAGGACAAATCCAGGCCCGCTTCCAGGTATTGCCAGCGGGCTTCCTCCAACATTTCTAAATAGCGCGCGTTGTTCACGTGGCCGTAAAAGTCGCAGTGGTATCCCCGGACCTTGATGATGGTTGAATGAGGGATCGAATGGGACAAAACTCGCTCCTTAATCTTCAGATAATTCAGTTCAACCAGGGCAAATGATCCAAATCAACATTGCCGCCGGAAATGATGATTCCGACATTCAGGTCCTTCATCTCCCCCTTGTGCTGCAAAAGGGCGGCCAGACAGACTGCGCTGGATGGTTCGATGATGATTTTCATGCGTTCCCAAATCAAACGCATGGCGGCGATGATGGCTGCATCGTCAACCGTCCAGATGGTTTCAACATGGTCACGGATGATGGGGAAATTCAACTCCCCGAGAGAGGTCAGCAGGCCGTCGGCCACGGTGTCGGGTTTGACCGAGGGGATGATATGCCCGGCTGCCAATGAACGGGCTGCATCATCGGCCCCACGGGGCTCTGCGGCGATGATGCGGGCATCGGGAGCCACCGCCCGGGTGGCCAAAGACGTTCCCGACAATAACCCACCACCACCCACTGGAGCCATAACCACATCCAGATTTGGGCATTCTTCGAGTAGTTCCAAGGCGGCGGTGCCTTGGCCGGCGATGATTTTTTCGTTGTTGTAAGGGTGAACAAAAACAGCGCCGGTTCGTTCCACAACCTGGTTCAGAGTTTCTTCCCGAGCTTGCAAGGTGGGCTCACAATCGATGACTTCAGCGCCATAACCTGCTACTGCTACTCGTTTTACAGTTGGTGCGCTAGTGGGCATGACAACATAGGCGGGCACGCCTCGCAAACGAGCGGCCAAGGCCAGGGCCTGGGCATGATTGCCGGAACTGTGGGTGGCCACGCCCTTGGTTGCATCGTCATCTGAAAGTGAGAACACCGCATTGGTGGCACCCCGCATTTTGAAAGCGCCCACTTTCTGAAAGTTCTCGCATTTGAAGAAAAGCCTGCAACCGGCCTGGTTGTCGATGGCCGAGCAGGTTAGCACCGAAGTACGGTGAATGTAGGGGGCAATGCGCCTGGCAGCCTCCCGAATTTCATTGATTGTGATCATGGCCATAGTCTAACAACCAATCCAGATCTTGGGCAGGAAAATTCCTTTCTTAACAAATGCCCATCTATGTCCTAGATTTACCAGGTAGATTCGACCACAAACCGCCCCATTCCCCTTCTGCAGGAGATATTTATGAGCCAAGGCGCACAAACCTGGCACTTTCCCCGCTTGTTTTGGACCGGCAACGCTGCCGAGCTTTTCGAGCGCGCCGCTTATTACGGGACCTTCATCGCCCTGCGCACCTATTTGATCCGCGTCGTGGGCCTGGACGATGTGCAGGCTGGCTGGGTGGCCGGTTTGTTCGGTGGCTGGATCTATCTGGTGCCATTCTTCACCGGCGCCCTGGCCGACCGCATTGGTTTTCGCCCAGCCTTGATGATTGCTTTTTCTCTGCTGACCTTGGGCTACGGCACTTTGGGTGTCTTCCATACCATGGCACCGGTGGGTGTCGGTCTGGCGCTCATCGTCCTGGGTGGGGCCATCGTCAAACCCGTGATTACCGGAACGGTATCCAAATCATCGAATGAGGCGAACCGTGCCCGGGCATTCAGTATCTTCTACATGGTGGTCAACATCGGCTCGTTCACCGGTAAGACCATTGTCGCCCCCCTGCGGATCCAGATGGGGGTTGAGATGGTTCCCTATTTCTCGGCAGGAGCTTCCTTTCTGGCGCTGATCCTGGTAGCCTTGATCTTCTTTCCCGAACGGGAGACGAGCAGCGAAAAGGCCAAAAGTTTCCGCGAGACCTTGGATGGAATGTGGATGGCCATGAGCAACATACGCTTTCTTATGTTGATCCTGATCACCGCTGGTTTTTGGGCCATCCAGGGCCAGCTCTACGCCTCCATGCCCGACTACGTTCTGCGCATGGCCGGCGAGACCTATAAGCCCGAATGGTACGCAAATATCAACCCACTGGTGGTAGTACTCTTCGTGGTAGTGATCACTCAATTTGTGCGCAAATGGAAACCCCAGAATTCTATCCTGGTGGCCATGATCTTGATTCCCTTTTCTGCCATTTCCATGGCGGCATCGGCCTGGTTCCATGGCAACGTGCACATTCTTGGCATGGAACTGCACCCGATCACTCTCATGATGATCATTGGTATTGCAATCCAGGGTATTGCCGAATGTTTTCTCAGCCCCAAGTGGCTTGAGTTTGCTTCGCTGCAGGCGCCAAAAGGCAAGGAAGGTACATACCTGGGTTTTGCTCACATGAATACGTTCTTCGCCTGGATCTTCGGCTTTGCGTTCTCTGGCTACCTGCTCAGCAAATACTGCCCGGAACCGAGCACCCTTGAGCCGGCGATTCAAGCTGCTCACAAAGCTGCCCTGGCTGGCCAGGGCCCCATGCCTGAAGCCTATGCTCACGCCCATTATTTGTGGTATGCGTATGTCGGGGTTGGATTTATTTCGTTGATCGCTTTGCTGGTGTTCATCGCGGTGACCAAGAAAATGGATGAGAAAAAGGCCGCCGTCGCATAGTTGACACCCGCTGGTTTGGAACAATTGAATTGGAAAGAAACCCCTCGCCGATATCCTCGGTGAGGGGTTTTTACCATCATTCCAAAATTCAGTTTGCGAGATACAGCCCAGCCCCTGGACCCATCGGCAGACCCAACAACAACCAGGCCACAAGCAACAGCATCCAACCCAGCGTAAAGGCTATGGAATAGGGCAGCATGGTGGCGATGACCGTGCCCAGGCCGGCCTTGGCGTCATATTTCTGGACAAAGGCCACAATCAGGGCAAAGAAAGACATCATGGGCGAGATCATGTTGGTGGTGCTGTCTCCAATCCGATAAACGCCCTGCACCAGTTCGGGGGTAGTGCCCAGCAGCATGAACATGGGTACAAACACGGGTGCCATGAAGGCCCACTTGGCCGAAGCACTACCCATGGTCATGTTGAGGGCTGCCGACAGCATTATGAACGACAGCATCAGCGGGATGGGACCCAATCCCGAGGCCTTCAAGGCCTCGGCGCCATTGATGGCCAGAATCATGCCGAGATTGGAATATTTGAAGAAGGCCACGAACTGGGCGGCAAAAAACACCAGGACCAGGAACAGGCCCAGCGTCTCCATGGATTCTTTCATCCCTCCGATCACATCAGCGTCGTTCTTGAAGGTGCCGGCGGCAACTCCGTAGGCCACACCGGAGAGAAGGCCGCCAAGAAAGATAAAAGACACAATGCCGTGCATGAAGGGCGAGTGCAAAACACTGCCTGTTTCCATGTTCCGCAGGAAGCCGCTGGCCGGTACCAGCCCCCAAACCACCACTGCCAACATCAGCAAACTGACGGCCAGAGACCACCACAAACCCTTCTTCTCCTGGGCATTCAAAGGCCCCAGATTTCCCTCGTGACTGCCGACTTTCCCTGCATAGGTGCCGAGCCGCGGCACCACTATCTTTTCGGTGACCCAAGTGCCAAGAGCGGCGATGATGAAAGTTGATACGAACATGAAGTAATAGTTGCAGGCCGGGGTGACGGTATACTCCGGATCAATGATCCGAGCCGCTTCCTGGGTTATACCAGCCAGCAAGGGATCAATGGTTCCCAGCAGAAGGTTGGCGCTGAAACCACCCGAAACACCAGCAAATGCTGCGGCCAATCCGGCGATGGGATGCCGACCAACCGATAAGAAGATAATCGCACCCAACGGCACCAGAAGAACGTAACCCACATCACTGGCCATGTTGGACATCACACCAGCGAGCACAATCACGAAGGTCAAAAGCCGTCGCGGGGCGGCATGCACCAGCAATCTCAAAACCGTGGCGATCAGACCGCTCTTTTCAGCAACCCCGATACCCAGCATGGCAACAAGCACGGTGCCCAAGGGTGCGAAACCCGTATAGTTGGTGACAACATGCTCCAGGATCCAGTGCAGCCCCTCCTGGGACAACAAGTTGATCGGTTCAATGACCGATCCGTCCTTGGGGTGGATGGCAGTCAAACCCAGTTTGCTCAAAAGCCATGACAAGAAGATTATCGACCCGGCAAGAATGGCGAAGATCGAAGCCGGATGCGGTAAAGCATTGCCCACTTTCTCGATGGCGCTCAGGAATCGGTTCAGTAATGTATTTCGAGGAGCAATTGAATTGCTGGAGGTCATGGAGAAGCCTTCCTTTCAGCATGGTGTCAAATTCTTTAAAAATGCCTGGTGTTGGAGGTTATAGCATCACTTCAACAAAAGCGTCTTCGAAGCCGGCGACCATGGTGAAACGGTTCATGGCACTGCACATGGTTGCTCCTTGGGTATCTGTAGCATGATAACAAACACAAAGGATTAATTCCATTGCACAGATCACCATGCCACAGATCACCAATGTTAAGATTTTTCTACAGTAGGTGTTGCCGGTCCTGCCAGAACTAGCAAAGAAGTGCCTGAATCGGCCTCAGAATTATCGGGGGGAGAATTATCCCCCTGGGGGGATGATCAAATGTGATGGATTTTGAGTATTTCACACCTGTAAAATCCAGCAGGAAAACCCGCCTACGACCTGACCAGCCGCCACAACCCATAAAGCAACAAGACTGGAAACGCCACCCTGATAACAAACGGAAAAATCATCGTGAGGGTGATAAGGTCCTGGGTTGAATCCCCACCGTGTAAGAACGCAAACGGGCCAAAACGCATGATTTGAAGCATGGCGAAAAGCAGAAGGGCACCCACCACAACTGTCCAACCACTCATTTTATTCAGCTTGTGTGCTGTTCGGTCAGAGGTCAACAAGCGCCAAATAAAATACCCTCCCAGGATCAGCAAAATCAACCTCAGCATTCCCATGAGACCGCCCAGCCCTACCTGGCCCTGGAAAGACACCCGGGGATCAAAAGTCATATCAAGAGCCATAGCGGCGAGGGTGATCAACACATGGACCATCAGCCAAAGAAAAACCAGGGCCAATGCCCCCGTGATCATCCAACTCAGCCGAAAGCTGCGACGCTGCTTGGGATCGGCAATGGCGAACTCTCCATTCAGGTCTTCGGGATTTCCCAGCCGACGTGATGCGATGAGGTAGGATTCTTCGGAAGTCAGACCCGATTCCTCCAAGGCACCGATCTCCTGCCACAGGTGGTCCTCCAGCTCTTCCAGGTCGGTCTCCACAAAGTTGGGCTGCGCCTTCAAAGCTGCCCTCCAGTTTTCAATGGCAACGTTCAGGTCGAACATGAGTCTTCCTTTCCCCAAAGCCGGCCCAAAACTTCGCCGACCAGGTTCCATTGGTCACGCCAGCGAACAAGCTCCTGCCGGCCGTCTTTTTCGATTTTGTAATAGCGACGTCGGCGTCCCGAATCGGCGACCTGCCAATAGGATGAGATCAGGTCCTGACTCTCCAGGCGGCGCAACACCGGGTACAGCATTCCATCGGACCAGACGATGCGACTACCCGACATATCACGCACTTCCTTGATCAGGGCATAACCGTAGCAGTCTTCTTTGCAGAGGATGGATAAAATCAGCGGTGTGGTCGAAGCGGCAATCAATTCACGATTTAGGGTCATTGCTACTCCTTCCGGTTTGATACATTGCCTCACTATACATTGTTCTTCTATGTATGTCAAGAGAGGAAAAACCAAAGCGGAAAAACCAGAACGGATAAGCCAGAAAGAAAAAGCGCCGGGCTCAACCCCGGCGCTTTCGTACTACAGAAATATTTCAATCTCATTCTTGAGAAATCAGCCCCAGGC
>JAUUYW010000525.1 GCA_030590265.1 Candidatus Krumholzibacteriia bacterium | reverse complement strand
CATGGGGCGACCACCACCACTTTTATAGGTGCCATTGAGGGCAACCAGATGGCCGGCCATGCCGTCGGCTGTGAAAGTATCGTATTGGGTGGCCGTTGAAGCATCACTGCCATCGGGCAAAATAATTTGACCAACCCAACGCTGAAGATTGGCCTGCACTCCACCGCCCGATTGGGGGCCGAAGTAATAAATATTCACTTCGCCTTCTGCAGAATCGCTCCCCACGGGAGCCAAACGGAATTGGGCCTGCCTCATGCCACTGGCTTCCAGGTTTTTCCAGTGGGAGGGAGGTGTGAAGGAAATACCGGCAATGGTGGTGCCGCCGGGCATGGATGCAGAGTTACCCTTGGAGTGGGTGGCGATGCGTGCGTCAGCCCCGTGCGATCCGGTTTGCTGTTGTCCCGAGTTGGAATCCCCACCGCCACAGGCGGACAGGGCCAACAATGCGAGAAGAACAAGACCGGAAAGAATTCGTGACCTCGCGTTGGTAATTGAAATTTTCATGGGGCACATTTTAATCAAAAGAAGACAGACAGCAACCTGATTTATTGTCAGAAAATAAGTCTAAACCACTTCGGATCGGAATAGGTCAGGGGAGGCAGGTCAAATCAACGGTGCGGTTTGACCATTGGGACAGGCTTTGGCGTTAACCCATTTACCAATAGTTTTTATAAGAATTTTTCTATCAACAGGCTTGGTCACATAATCATTCATACCCGCGGCAAGGCAAATATCCCGGTCCTCAGCCATGGCAAAGGCCGTCAGGGCGATCACCGGAATTGATGAGTGTTTCCCGCCCAGTTTCCGGATGTGGCGAGTGGCTTCGTAGCCGTCCATTACAGGCATCTGGCAATCCATCAACACCAAATCGAAGTCCCGCGCCTGCACCAGATCAAGGGCTTCCTGCCCATTGTTGGCGATGGTGACATGGGCGCCAAGCTGTTCAAGTACGCGGCGGGCAAAGACCTGGTTGATGGGGTTGTCTTCAGCAAGCAGGATGTTCAAATCCTGGGCGACAGATTCTACGGGTTCAGTATCAAGAATACCTTGCACGACACCGTTGCTTTCCGGTGCCTGCTCTTTGGCAACTTTCATGGTCAGTACGAAAAAGAATCGCGACCCAACCCCAAATTCGCTTTCAACGCCGATATGCCCACCCATCAATTCCACCAACTGCTTGCAAATGGCCAGCCCAAGGCCGGTGCCGCCGAAGCTGCGGGTGGTCGATGAATCAGCCTGGGTGAAGTGGTCGAAAATGGCAGCCTGCTTGTCATCGGCAATGCCCACGCCGGTATCGCGCACCGAGAACATGAGTCGCAAGTCATCACCGCTGCGCGAGACCTGGCTGATGGACAGTTCAACGGCCCCTTCGGTGGTGAACTTGACGGCATTGCCCATCAGGTTGATCAGCACTTGCCGCACACGAACAACATCTCCGATGACGTTTTCGGGCACATTCGGATCTATTGCAATATTCAGCGCCAGGCCTTTTTCCTCCACGGGCCCGCCACTGATAATGCGGATTTCCTCCACGGTTTTACGCAGATCGAAGCTGATTTTTTCAATGACCATCATCCCCGCCTCGATCTTGGAGAAATCGAGGATGTCGTTGATCACCGAAAGCAGATGATCGGCTGAGGTGCCGATGTGCGACAGCAGAACCTGCTGGTCTTCGTCCAGTTCCGAATCCCTGAGCAGTTCGGCCATGCCGATGACGCCGTTCATGGGAGTGCGCAGCTCGTGACTCATGTTGGCCAGGAAATCACTTTTGGCGCGGCTGGCCTGGATCAGGGCCTGTTCCCGTTTTTCAACTTCATCCAGCATCTCGTTGAACGCACCCACAAGCTGTCCAACCTCGTCTTTTCCCTCACCCTGCACGCGCACGTTATAAATCTGTTTGGTGCTGACGGCTTTGGCGGCGTCGGCCAGGCTGGAAACCGGGCCTGAAATGAGGGCCTGCAATTTTTCGCTGAAGAGCATGCTGATGACCATGGCCAACAAGCTCAATCCCAAAAAGAACAGCAGCATGGATTGGGCGTGGTGGACTTCGTCGGCAAGGTCGCAGGCCAATACCAGGGAACCGGCATCCTCTCCGTTCCACCGGATGGGAT
>JAUUYW010000244.1 GCA_030590265.1 Candidatus Krumholzibacteriia bacterium | reverse complement strand
GGGAGCACCCGAAGGTATTTCCGGGGCGATGCCGTTGGTTGATAATTGGGCTCTGGCCTCGGGCCACTGCACCAGGTAGTTGCCCGCCCCGACGCCGAGGATCGGAGCTGGCTTCAGCATTTCTCTGGCTGACAGCCAATCGGCCCTGCGGATATCTCCATAGTTATTCGCCAGAAGTTTGTTGTGCAAAGGAGCGCCAAATACAAACCAGAGGCTTGATGTGGCCACCAAGATTAGCAGCCCAGCCAGAATGAAGGGAACCAATCGACTGCGTCCCTTTTCCACCAGGATCATACAAGGACACACCATAGCAATGGCCGTGAGGATGGCCACTTGGGGGCCAGTGGCTCCGGCCAAACCCAAAGTAACCAGAATCAGTATCATGGCAGAAGCAACAATGATCCGCTGCCACCACAATCGAGTTTGTCGCAACAAGATCAGAGCTGGCCAAAAGGCCACCGCCAGGAATCCCGCAAGATAATTCTGGTTGCCGAGAGTGCTGATTCCCGGAGGATAACCCGAAGAGGGTGGGGCCCCAGGCAGAAGTTGGGCCATTTGCAGCAAACCATAGATTGCAGCCAGTGAAGCCCCCAGGGTTAAAGCGACCAGCAGCGGTTGTTGTCTGGAAAGACCACCGACCTGTCTGGAAGTTTGAAATGTTACCATGGCAAACAAGGTTATCAGCAGGCCTGTCCGCACCACCAGGGTTGGATTGGCCGAAGTGAACAGTCCTATGCCCAGGAGAAAAACAAGGCTTCCCCAGATTGTGAGTCCCTGGTTTCCCAGGGGCAGGCCCGAATGACCACGCCATTCCAGCCAGGCAGCATGGCCCAACCAGAGGCTGGTGGCCAGGGCCAAAATCGTGAATTTGGCGGCACCATAGGAGTTGCTATGCGGCCAGAAAGCAACTGGCAGCAGCCAAAGGAGGTGGATTAGAATTTGACGGGAAAATCGCACCTGGATAGCCTCAATTAATTTTCATTTTCAAAGAATGATAATGCCATTATATCCCGCTCTACCTTGGACAACCAGAACAAAAAAGCCCCGGGCAAAATTGCCCGGGGCCATTGCAAAACTGGACTAGCTATCCAGAACTACTTCACCTGGCTCATCAGCCATTTGGTAGTAACACTCTTAGGCCGTTCGATAGGCGAACCCATGGCCCGGTCGATCACCATCTGGCTCAGCATACCCATAGCCCGGCTCACCGAGAACAGCACCGTGTAGTAACTGAATTCGCGCATGCCGTAGTGGTACAACAGGGCGCCACTGCCGGCGTCCACGTTAGGCCAGGGATTCTTGGCTTTGCCTTGCTCGGTCAGCACCTTGGGAACGATCTCGAAGACCTTGTTGACCAGGGCCATCACAGGATCGTCGGGGAAGTGCTTCATGCCGAAGGCCCGGAAAGCAGTGAACCGGGGATCACTGACACGCAGCACCGCGTGACCATAACCAGGAATGACTTTGCCGCCGTTCAGCGTATCCCAGGCATACTGGGTGAGCTGTTCGTCGCTGGGCACGCCCTTGAATTTTTTCTTCAGGTTCAGGATCCAGTTCAGGCATTCCTGGTTGGCCAATCCGTGAAGTGGGCCAGCCAGTCCGTTCAACCCGGCGGAGACACTGTAATAAGGATCGCTCAATGCAGAGCCGACCAGATGACAGGCGTGAGCTGAAACATTGCCACCTTCGTGGTCACTGTGCAGCACCAGGTACAGACGCATGCATTCAGCAAATTCCCCGCTCTTGTCTTCAATGCCCAGCATGTGTGCGTAGTTCTCGGCCCAGGTCAAACCCTTTTTGGGATTGATGCGTTTGCCTTTTTTGAAGCGCAGGCGGTAGATGCCAGCAGCGATGGTAGGCAGCTTGGCCAGCAGGTCGAGGCCATCTTCCAGGGTGGGCTGCCAGAAATCCATCTTGCTCACGCCCGAGTTGTAGGCCTTAACAAATTTGCTTTCGCGCTGCATGCAAAGGATGGCAGTGTCGAGCATGCACATGGGGTGGGAGTCTTTGGGCATGGCCTCAAGAACCTTCCACACATAGGCAGGAACCTTGGCCCGGCTGTTCAACTCTTCGGTGAGGGCGCGACGGTCACGGGCGTTGGGCAGCTCGCCCGTGCACAGAAGGTAGAAGGTATCTTCAGGAGTTTTCTTGGTCAGGTCACCCACGGGAATGCCGCGAATCAGCAGGCCGGTTTCGGGGGGAACTTCAGAAGTGTCGCAAACCATGCCCTTGACCCCGCGCATGCCACCATAGGCCTGGGCGATGGACACGTCGCTGATCTTGTGATCACCATGTTTTTTGACCAGGGTACGAATCTCGTCTCGCCATACGGGGATTTTCTTTGCCAGTGAGTTTTGGAGCTTGGCCATGACGCCCTCCTTGGGGTTTGGAATGGTGGTCCCACGCTCCAAAATTACCTTGGAGGCGGCCGTCTTGAATCAATTGCTGAATCAATTGCCATGGTGAGCGAAACAAATCCTTAAACCCCATGATTTCCAGGGGATTTCGAATATCTCGCCCTCTGTTGTATTTCAAACGATAACCTAACAATTCCGAGGCCGAAATACAACTTGATCATGAATTTGATGCGGAATTTTCATGGAAATTACGGTCCAGGGGCCTTAACTTTTGAAAGTTCAGTGCGATCTGAGCTATCACCGAATCGATCCGGAGGATGACATGAATGCCGATGTGAAACACTGCGTTGAAATTTTGGAGAAAGCCATTGCCTTCGAAGAAGAAGGAATGGCATTTTTTCTGGACCGGGCAGAAAACGCCCCCTCGGTTTTGGAACGCAACCTTTTTAACTCTCTGGCCAAGGACGAGGCCGGTCACAAAGCCCACCTGGTGCGCATGCGAGATGATCTGGTCAAGGAAAATACCCTTGATGTGCTGCCCGAAGTTGATGCTGACCACGCTCTGAATGTGCGGGCCATCTTTCAGAAATCCATGGATGATGTCAACGACCCATATGAGCATCAACAAGAGGAACTGGAAATCCTCAACGGCGCCATGGAAGTGGAGCGTCGCGGTTTCCATCTTTACAACGATGCGGCCAAATCTGTTGACCACGAACTGGCCAAGTCTGTCTTCAAACACCTGGCTGAAGAAGAACAGAACCACTATATGCTTTTGAAGAATACTTACGACTACATGGCCGATCCCGATGGTTTTGCCGGATTCGACGGCAACGCCATGTTGGATGGTGGATAAAACCTTGGATCGAAAAGAAGCCCGGGATTTCTTTCGCGATGTGGTGGTCATGGCTCCCATGGCCACCGGCGGCAACCTGCCGTATCGTCGGTTGTGCCGTGAATTTGGCGCTGTGCGCACCTGCAGCGAGATGGTGATGGCCCACAAACTGGTCAAGGGCGGTGAGCGTCCTCTCCTTCGTCACCACGAAAGTGAAACGGATTTTGGGGTCCAGCTGGCGGGCAAGCGGGAAGAAATCATGGCCGAAGCCGCGGTGATTGCCGTGGAGCATGGAGCCAAATTCATTGATCTTAATTTCGGCTGTCCTATCGATTTGGTCGTGCGCTACGGTTCGGGTGCGGCCATGCTCAAGAGGCCTGGTAAATTGGGGGCCGTTGTCGCGGCCGTGCGCGCGGCCGTGGATGTGCCTCTGTCAGTGAAAATCCGTCTGGGTTATACCAAGGACAAAATCAACTGCGTAAAAATTGCCGGTTTGATTGAAGAAGCAGGGGCCGACGCCGTCACCGTTCACGGACGCACCCGCGCCCAACGATATCGTTCGAGCGCCCGCTGGGAGCCTATTGACGAGGTGGCTCAGGCTGTGGATATTCCCGTCATCGGCAATGGTGATTTGCTCACACCCTGGGATTTGCGCCGGCGCCGGTCCGAAACCTCCGTTTCATCTTTCCTGGTGGCGCGGGGGGCGTTGATCAAACCCTGGATCTTCAAGGAATTTGCCGACGATGCTCCCTGGGATCCCACCATGCCTGAGCGTTGGGCAGTGCTGCGCCAGTACGTTGATTTCGGCCTGGAGCATTTTGGCGACGACGAAAAAGGCCTCGGCCGGGTGCGCCGATTTTTTCTTTGGCACTGGGATTTCTGGCATCGGCATCGTCCATTGACTGAAGAACAATTCCTACAACAGCACCCTGATTCACTGCTCCAAGTTCGAGTTGACGATGTTGAGGGCGACGGCGATTTGGCCCTTTTTGCCAGCAAGGATCCTGTTGATCACGAGTTAATTTGGCGGCGTGTCCTTGACAGGGATTATTCCACCGAGTAAGGTCTGATTTGTCGGGAGGAAGGAATCCTCTCGTTCGATAAATTGTTAATTGCGGCCTGTGAACCAGCGGAAGTCCGGTTAAAGTCCGGCGCGGCCCCGCCACTGTAAACGGTGACGAAACCTGCATTTTAAAGCCACTGATCACACCTCAAGGGAGGTGACCGACCAAGGATGGACGGGAAGATCGGGAAGGCGCAGGGAGTAGATCGACCCGTAAGCCAGGAGACCGGTTCAAGGCCTGCCACCACCTTCGTGGGCGAGGTATGGCTTTGGCGTTCTATCCCGGCAGGGGATTTCCAGGAACAGGTTTCTTTCCAAAAAAGGCGACGGCGTTGTCGCTGACTTTGTTGTGCCTGATGGTTTGGACCGGGCCAAGCTTTGGCGTGGATGCCGGCACCATGGCCTACACCGCCAGCGATACCATGGTGGTCAGCGCCCGAGCCATGGGTGATGCGATCACTCCCTCGGCAGCCGGCATGGTGACGGTTGTTGATTTGACAGATGAATCCGGCAACAAGGATTTGGCTGACATTCTTGGGCGCACGGCGGGTTTTCAAGTGCGCCGCTATGGAGGATTGGGTTTTGCGGCGGTGCCTTCATTGCGAGGCTCTTCGGCGGCCCAGATTCGTATTTTTATCGATGGCCTGCCCTTGGATGATGCTCAAAGTGGTACGGTGGATTTGTCTTTACTGCCGGTGGAACGCTTTTCCAGGGCTGAAATCCACAGAGGTGTTGTGCCTGGTGGTTTGGGCGGAATGGGTGGTGCCGGAGCAGTCAACCTGATCACCCGATCCCAGGCCGATGGTTTGGCAGCGGGAGTTTTTGCCGGTGGCTTTGGCAGTCTTGGTGGGCGGTTGACCTGGGGGACATCCTCTGATGAGGGCGATCGATCCATCCTGCTGATGGCCCATGGTCGCCGAGCAGACAACGATTACGAATATTTGGATCACAACCAGACTTTTATGGAAACCGCTGATGATACCACTCGCGTGCGCCAAAATGCCTGGTTTGAAGAGTGGGGACTCTGGGGCAGCAGCCGGTTGGCATTAGGCCCGGTGGATGTCCGCGCGGTGGCCGGTTATTTCCGCAAGGATGGTGGCCGGCCAGGGCCCATCAACAATCCTTCCCCGACGGCAACAGTGCGCCTCGATCGTCTTGATGGGCAAGTGCAAGTATCGTTGCCCCAACAACTGACCCTGGAAATT
>JAUUYW010000308.1 GCA_030590265.1 Candidatus Krumholzibacteriia bacterium | reverse complement strand
CCTGACAATGAAAAAAGAAGACTTTTTTGAACTTTATAATAGCCTCTCAAATAAGCCACTTAAGTGGCAATCTGAGCTTATCCCACTGTTCAAGTATGTTATCTTGGGGAGTGGCGGAACTTGTAATTCAATCTACCATATCCAAATAGTCCTCTTTCCTCATTTCCGATTGGGCACCATGAAACCCCTGGCAATATTGACCTTTTTGGTCATAATTTCACTCTTTCCCACAGGTTGCAAGATGAACAACATCAAGCAGGAAGAAGTCCCTTTTGAGGGCCCTCGTACGCCGGAAAATATCAGGCTGCACGGAAATCATCTTTTGAATGAACCCTCCTTGTACCTCCAACAGCACGCCCACAATCCGCTGGATTGGTACCCATGGGGTGAAGAAGCCCTGAATCGGGCCAAAGCCGAAGACAAGCCCATCTTTTTGTCCATTGGCTACTCCTCCTGCCATTGGTGCCATGTGATGGAGCACGAGGTCTTCGAAAAAGATGATGTGGCCCAGTTCATGAACGAACATTTCATCTGCATCAAGGTTGATCGCGAAGAACGCCCCGATTTGGACTCTGTTTACATGGAAGCCGTTCAGATGATGACCGGGCGCGGGGGTTGGCCCATGTCCGTTTTCCTGACACCGGACTTGAAGCCGTTCCACGGCGGGACCTATTTCCCCCACGATCATTTCATGAACCTGGTGGAACAAATTGTCGATGTTTACGCCACTCGCCGAGGCGAATTGGATCAACAGGGCAGCAAAGTGGCCGCCCGCATCGCCGCTTCGTCCAACCTCCTGGTCGACGGGGACTTTGATGTGGATGATGCCGTCATTCTGGATGTGGTGAACCGAGCCAAGGAGAGCTTCGACCACCAATACGCGGGATTCCAGCAAAGTCAAAAATTCCCCACTCCCGCCCGCTGGCGTTTTCTGCTGCACGAGTACCGTCAGTCCGGTGATGACGAGTTGGGAGAGATGATCGTGGCCACCCTGGAAGCCATGCAGGGCGGTGGCATTTACGACCATGTTGGTGGTGGGTTTCACCGCTACACAGTGGACCAGAACTGGACCGTCCCCCACTTCGAAAAAATGCTCTACGACAATGGGCAATTGGCCGGTCTTTTCCTCGAAGCCGGCGCCGTTTTTGGGCGCGATGATTTTCTGAATACCGGCACCGACGTCCTGGAATTTCTGATGCGGGAAATGAGGGATGAAGAAGGTGGATTCTTTGCCAGCTACGACGCCGACAGTGGCGGCGAAGAAGGCACCTATTACGTTTGGGACGAAAGTAATATTACCGATGCTGTGGGCAAAGCCGACGGCCCGGCTCTGGCCGATGTCCTGGGCATTACCCCTAAGGGTAACTTCGAGCACACGGGAAAAAGTGTTTTGACCAGGCGAACCGATCTGGTCAGCATTGCTCAAAGCCGGGAAAAGACCCCGGAAGAAGTAGCCGGATTGTTTGATCGTCACCGATTGACCCTGCGCAAGGTTCGGGACCAACGAACTCCTCCGGGGTTGGACCGGAAAATTGTTACCTCCTGGAATGGTCTTGTCATTGCTTCTCTGGCCCAGGCTTACGCGGTAACAGGCGAAGAGAGGTTCCGGGTGGCTGCCGAAGAAACCGCCGACTTCCTGCTGAAGCACCATCGAGCCAAGGACGGCACTCTTTGGCGTTCATCCTCAGAATCGCGCAACAGTGGCCAAGGGATCCTGGACGACTACGCTTTCCTGGCCGACGCCCTGCTGGAATTGTACCAAGTGTCGGGAAAAACCACTTACCTGGAATCTGCCAAGGAACTGGTTAATCATGCACGTGAAGCGTTTGCACGGACCGGCGGAGGTTTTTACATGACAGCCGCTGGAGCAGAGGCACCTCTGGGGCGCCGGGTGGAAAATTTCGACAGTGTTATCCCGTCGGGCAATGCGGTGATGCTGCAAAACCTGGTGCGACTCACAGCCATCACAGGTGAAACCGTCTACCTGGATGAGGCCAAGGCACAACTGGGATCCCAATCGGATCTTTTGCGACGAGCCGGATTTGAAATGGCCTGGTCCTGTGATGCTGCTCGGAAAGTGATCAGCAGGTATTATAGCGTGGTGATCGCAGGCGACCCTGTCCAGATGTTTACGGCCCTGATGTCGCGCTTGCCAGCCAACGCCGTGTGTTGCCTGGTGCCAGGCCAAGGGCCCGGAAAAGAGTTGGCGCAGCTGGCTCCTGCGCTGAAAGAAAAGACTGCCCAAGGTGGAAAAACCACAGCCTATGTTTGTGAGTTCGGCACCTGCAAGGCTCCTACCAGTGACCCGCAAGTCATGTTGGAGCAAATCGAAGATGGGCCGTAAAAGTAATATTACAGCTCGGCCACTTCACTGATTTCAATCTCGCAGCGAAGGCCCCGCACCGGCGCCATGCGAGCCACAAGATCATCAACCTGGCCGGGTAATGCTTTCATGAATTCCGCCTCCAGGGCCTCATCATCGAAAGTATCCCAGGTCAGCCCGCCAATTTCTTCGGTGCCGCAATAGGCGTGCAGCTCCAGGTACAGGCTGTGACCCATGTCCGGGTCCTGGTAACTGTCCACCAGAATATTCATGGCCAGGCAGTCTTCGGGTACTTTGTCCCCACCCCGGGAGCGAACGGCCCTTTCCCAAAAATCAGATACCCGCTGAGTCAGATAAAGACGAAATTCCCCATCTGTTGTAAAAGGCCAGAAGGCTGCCAACTTTTCGGGGTCCTCATGATAAAAATCCAAGGCAATATCGGCCTTGATTTCCACAGGGCAATTGTCGCGCAGGTCTTCAAAATCGCGGTACATGGCACCTTCCCGGTCCCGATGGCGTCATCAGCCAACCAGACAAAATGGATCCAATGGGGAGCGGCCGAGATTCAGGAAACCCGGGACCAGACGGCTTGCCTGATGCTACCCCGTCAAAAAGATACACTGATGCACCCAACAGGAGCAAGGTCAGTTGGGACGATATTGGCAAACGACAGTCCAGTAGCGAGTTCCAGCATTTGAGAGTAAATTGTCAGCATGCAATGGCATAATTTCATTTTTCGAGGAGAAACTGCATGCAGACAATTCAAGAGCTTTTGGCAAGTCGAGATCAGAACACTGTTCACTCGGTCGGTCCTAACGATACCCTTTTCCAAGCGGTTACCCGCATGGTTGACATGAATATTGGAGCTGTCCTGGTGGTTGAAGACGATACAATCAAGGGGATTTTCAGCGAACGCGATTATCTGCGCTTTATCGCTAAAGAAGGCCACAGCGCCCGGGAAACCCCGATCCACCAAGTCATGACCCGCAAGGTGGTATATGTCACTCCCGACGCCACTCTCGACTCGGTGATGGGCATTATGACTGAAGCGCGCATTCGTCATATCCCCATTTTGAGTGAAGGACGGTTGATGGGCATCGTCAGCATTGGGGATCTTGTCAAGCAGATCAGCAGCGATCAGGGAGTTCACATCAACACCCTGGAGGAATACATCAGCGACGGTTATCCAGGCCCTGATATGTCTTCTTCCCGGCGGGCTAATGGCTAATTCCGTTGGTTTCCTGGGGAATATCTTTCTCTCTCCGTCGGTCTTTGGCCGGCGGAGTTTTTTTCCACTGGACCAAGGGGCTTTTTTTGATGATTTTTCCCGGTATCCAGCTCGATCCTGCGTCTTTTACAAGGGAATGAAACAATGGCCCAGACAGTCATCGAAAAAATCGTGCAAGCCCACGCTGTTGGACTGAACGAAAATCAGGAAGTTCACTGCGGAAATTATGTGACCCTGGTTCCCGACCATGTCATGACCCACGACAACACCTCTGCGGTCATGGGCAAATTCAAAGGCCTGGGTGTGCCCAAGATCAAGAATCCCGGCCAGCCGGTTTTCACCCTGGACCACAACATCCAGGATCTGGGTGAAGACAATCAGGCCAAGTACAAGGCCATCGCCGAATTCGCCGCCGCCAACGGAGTGGATGCCTATCCTGCCGGTCGAGGCATCGGTCATCAAATCATGATCGAAGAAGGCTACGTGCAGCCGGGCGGATTTTGCGTGGCCAGCGACAGCCACAGCAACACCTATGGAGCCATTGGCGCCCTGGGCACACCGGTGGTGCGCACCGATGCGGCCGCCCTCTGGGCTCTCGGCACCGTATGGTGGCAAATTCCCCGCACGGTCAAAGTGAACCTCAATGGTGAAATGCGCCCCGGCGTGACGGGCAAGGATGTGATCATCACCCTGTGCGGCATGTATGGTGAAGGCGAAGTGCTCAACGCCGTGATCGAATTTGGCGGCACCGGCATTGCCGGTTTGAGCATGGAAGAGCGCCTGCACTTGCTGCAATAAGCGGCAAGATGGGTGCAAATGCACAGCAGCAGCCTTCTAATGCTGCAGAATCAAT
>JAUUYW010000092.1 GCA_030590265.1 Candidatus Krumholzibacteriia bacterium | reverse complement strand
CACGCCAAGGATGAGCAGCAAACTGCGAGTGCGGTTGCGGGTGATGGTGTGCAGGGCCATGTTCAAGGTATCGAGCCAGTGCAGACTGCTGGATTGTTTACCCATGGTACAACGCCTCCACCGGGTCGAGGCCTGCCGCTTTCCAGGCTGGGACCGTCCCGAAAACTCCGCCGATCAAGAACGTGGTCACCAACCCCAGCACGATGGACCACCCCGCCACCGCAAAAGGCAGTGGGGAAACCATTGATATACCCCAGGCAATCAGCAGCCCAATCAAAATTCCCAACAGACCTCCCAGCAGAGAAAGGGTGATGGCTTCCACCAAAAATTGCCAAAGGATAGCGCGGCGTGGTGCACCGATGGCTTTGCGGACACCTACTTCCTTGGTGCGCTCGGTAACCGAAACCAGCATGATGTTCATCAGAACAATGCCGCCGACCACCAGACTGATACCCACCAAAGGCACCAGAGCAGCGTAAATACTTTTGCTCACCGCACCCCACATTGAGAGCAATTGGTCAAATGTTTGGATTGAAAAATCCTGTCTGTCCAGCGGACGCAGGCGATGGCGCATCCGCATCTTGAACACTGCCTCATCCTTGGCTGCTTCCAGCCGGTTCAGGTCCCGCACCGCCACTTTGATATCCAAGGATTCTCCGGCACCAAAAATTTTCTGCCAGGACGTAATGGGAATCACGGCGAATTGATTGCGGTTGTTACCCACAACCATGGCTCGTTCCTGCACCACTCCGATTACCTGGAAATGCCGACCGCCGATTTTGACCTCCCGGCCTACAGGATTGGCCCGGCGGGGAAAAAGATTCTCGGCTACTTCCGATCCCAGCACCACAACTTGTCGACTTTGGGATACATCCAATGGCGTAAGATGGCGGCCCAGCATCAGCGGAAGATCTTCCATTGCTGTGTAATCCGACGTGAGGCCGCGAATGTTCACATTTTTTTGACGATTGCCACCGGCCCTAACCTGGTCACGACGAGAAACGGCCGCACCCACTGCCCGGGCTTCTTCAAGGTTTTTTAGCAGCCAGTCACGATCGGACAGCTCCAGATCCGGGTTGGAAAGGCTTTCAAGAAACGCGTCGAAATCGGTGAGAAACTGCACTCCGTTGATGCGGGTGATGGTGAAGACATCGGTACCCTCATCGAGGACCACCGTGGACACATAGCGGTCAGCGCCATAAATCAACGAGACCACCGCGATAACCGACATGGTCCCGACAATATTACCCAGAAGGGTCAGAAAGGTGCGCAGTTTGTTGCCACGCAAACTTCCCAAGGCAATGAGAACCCCTTCCAAGAGATTCATCAGTCGCCCGACCCGCCGAAGGAAATGCCTTTCTTGTCCTTGCCTTCGATGGTCACAAAAGCCCCGTCTTTGAGTTCACGCAAAATACGGAAGGGACCTTTGACCAGTTCCTGACCTTCTTCCAGTCCTTCAATAATTTCAAAATCATCATCTCCGGCAATGCCGATTTTCACCGGGACAAATTTGACAAAACCATCGACCATCAGAAAGACGCCTTCAGTTTCTTCGCGTTCAATTTCCAAATCGTTTTCTTCGGCATCTTCATCAGGTTTGGGTATGAAACCGTATGGTTTGAGAACCTCTTCCTGGGTTGCGGATCGCTTGCCTTTGAAGCGGCGAATATCCTCTTCCTTCAGGGGCCAATCGCGCACAGTGACTGACCCCAGTGGTACCGCCAGGGCGTCCTTGCGCTGGGCCACCGTTATTTCAGCCTTGGCCGACAATCCCGGCCGAATATTGGGCACATCATCCAGAAGGGTGATTTTTACTTCAAAATCCACCGCTTCAGAACTGCTTCCCGTGCCTGTACCCAGCGGGCTGTTGCCGATTTCCGTTACGGTGCCGGAAAACTCATCATCCGGAAAAGCATCAATGGTGATGGTGGCTTCCTGGCCCAAAACAACTTTCACCACTTCAGTTTCGTCCACCTCCACCCAGGCTTCCATGGTGCCCAGGTCGGCGATGGTCAACAGCACAGTCCCTGGATTGTTCAGGGTGCCCATGATCACATTCTCACCCTGCTCCACATTCAACCTGGTGATCAACCCGGACATGGGTGCGCTGATGGTCACCTTTTCCAGATCGTGTTGGGCTTTGGCCAGATTGGCCTGGTACTGGGTAATGCGGTGACGGGCGGCTTCCACACGGGCTGCTTCCACCTTGGAATTTGTGCGCGCGGTGATCAACTCTTGCTGAGAGACCAAACCTTCGGCGTGCAGTTCTTCAGACCGCGCCGCCTCTTCCTGGGCCTGGTCGAGAGATGCCTCTGCCAGTTGCAAATCCGCCTTGGCAGTCAGCACAGTGGCCTCCAAAGCCAGCACCGCAGCACGAAACTCGGAAGGGTCTATTTCCATGAGCAAATCGCCCTGTTGCACACGCCCTCCCTCGACCACGGCCAGATTCAGGATGGTGCCCATGGTGTTGGCGCTGACGTCAACTTTGCGTTTGGGCTGCATGGTGCCCGAGCAATTCACCAGCGAAGTGAGATCCTTGCGCACCACCTTGCCCTTCTCCACTTCGGCATCCGGCTTTTTCCCTTTCAGCACGGTGCCCGCCACGATGCCACCAACCACAAGCACGGCAACGACAATGAGAATGATTTTTTTCAAGGCAAACGCTCCTATAATCCAACCATGAGCCGAAAACCGGCCATGACCGCAGTGATTAAAACCCAGGGCATCAACACCGACAAACTCGCCGGAGAACGATCCAGCTTGAAGACTTTTTCAAAGCCGATGACCACCACCAGCAGCCCCCACAAGATTGTAACATCGGCAAATGAATCCAGCAGGATAAAAAAGAAGGATCCCACGGATTCAGCAGGCAGGAAAGCAGCTGGGCTCAAAGTGATGCGGGCAAACTCTCCCGTATTCAGAATCAGGGCCAATTTGGCCAGGGTCCCCAAACCATAGGGTATCAGGGCCGCCCAATGCACAATTCCCAAAGCCTGGGAAAAGCTGCCTTTGCCGCCGGCCATTTTGGCAAAAAATCCAAGCACCAGACTGAAGACAAGAGTGCCACCCCAACTGTTCATGCCCGAGCTGATGACCGATGCAAATTTGTTGCTGTCCTTCGAGCCAATCGAATTTTCCAGTTTTTCCTGAAAATCCTCTTCACTGATCAGGGAATTCAATGCTGATGGATGAGGCCGGGAACGATACTCCTGCAAAAGGATGGGCCCCTCCCAGGTGGTCGCCACTCCATTGATGATCACGATCAGCAAGCCGGCTATCCACCAACGGGGCCAACGGCCCACATTTCCCATCAGGCGGCCAGGCCTGGCAAACAGGTCCCAAAGACGCTGAGGTAGAAAATCCGGCTCTTCAATTGTTGTGGTCTCTTCAAAACTCAAGAGGACGACCCTCCATGGGGATGCAACCTTGGCAAAACCCGCCTTCCGGCTGAGGCCAGCGGTGAAGCGGCTTCTTTTTCAGCCAGGGCTTTGGTCCCCTGGCTCGGGTCATTGTGCATGGAGAGGAATTCCTTGGCGAACTGGCCGCTTTCGATTTCACCCAAAATTTCCCGCATCTTTTGCCGCACATCTTCGTTGATGACCCGTCGTCCCCGGGTCAGACCACCATAAGCGGCTGTCCCGCTGATGCGTTGTCGCATGCCCTCCACGCCGTACCGATGCAGAAGATCAGTGATCAGTTTCAGCTCGTGCACACATTCAAAATAAGCATTCTCTTCGCCATACCCACCCTCAACCATGATCTCAAAAGCTGCTTGAACCAGTTCGATCACTCCACCACAAAGAACCACTTGTTCTCCAAATTGATCGCTGATGCATTCCTGACGAAAGGTAGTGACAAACCCACCACCCACCAGGCAACCCACCGCCTTGGCGTAGGAGGCAGCCAGATCCCAGATTTCCGGTGGTGATGAATCGGTTACTGCCAACAGGCCTGGCACTCCACCACCGGCAGCGAAGGCATCCAGCAACATATCGCCCTGGCCCTTGGGGGCGGCCATGAAACAAGGTCCCGACCACTGGATCTGATCGAAAGCAATGGCAAAACCATGGGCCAGCCCGACAATACTTTCTGGCTTCAGAACAGGTTTGATATCATCGGCAAAAACAGCCGCGACAGCTTCGTCAGGCAGCATGAGCATGACGACATCTCCTGCGAGGGCAGCGTCAGCCACGGAAAGCACTGGCAACCCTTCACTTCGAGCACGATCACCGGTTGCGGAATGCTCGCGACTGCCCACCACGACCCGCACACCCGAGCGATGCAGATTCAGGGCATGAGCCCGCCCCATGGTGCCATAGCCGATAATCGCCACTGTCAGCTGGTCCAGGGGCTTGCAATCGACCTGATCGGCCTCAACCACCGTGCCGGCAGGAGGCGGATATTGAACAAAAAACTTAGGTTTCATAGACGGAGAATACGGGCCTCAGGCCTTCTTGACAAGGAAGGGCTGATAGTATAAATTGCTTGCCTGTCCGGAAAAACCGGGTCTAAAAAAAATAATGGTGGCGGCTTAGCTCAGTTGGTTAGAGCATCGGAATCATAATCCGAGTGTCTGGGGTTCAAATCCCTGAGCCGCTACCAATTTTTTTACCCTCCAGCCTTTGGAGGCACTCCCTGTCCAGATCACCCACCACAAAACAGATTCTCTGTCGGTTTGATGAGCTGACTTTTCAGGCTTGCCCTGGTGTATCTGAGCCAGGACTGCTGGTTGCTCTTTCCGGTGGACCGGATTCAGTCGCCCTGCTGCGGATGGCAAAAATTTGGGCTGATCAACGAAATCGCCCCCTGGCAGCCGCTCATCTCAACCACCGTCTGCGGGGCAGTCAAGCCGATGCCGATGCCCAATTCTGCGCGGATTTGTGCGAACAATTGTCCATCAAATTCATCGTTAAGGATGAAGACCCGCGTCCTTTGGCCCGCAGCCGTGGTGCCGGCATCGAAGAAGCAGCTCGCATCCTGCGGCACGATTTTTTCCGCAATATCCTGGCTGAAAATGACAATTTGCACTGCACGGCCACCGGCCACCATCTCGACGACCAGGTGGAAACCGTGGTCATGCGCCTCTTCCGGGGCACCGGACCTGACGGCATGGCCGGCATTCGCCCCGTAGCAGGTTCGGTCATTCATCCCCTGCTGCATTTGTCCCGCCAGGAGATTTTGGCCTGGCTGGAAAAGAACAACCAACCCTGGCGCACAGACCCCAGCAATCTTGATGGGGACAACACCCGCAGCCGCCTTCGTCGGGAGCTCCTGCCCGTGATCCGATCCATCTTTGGCGACGGTGCTGCCGCCACCCCAGCCCGCCTGGCAGGGCTATGGGAAAGTGACCTCGATTTTCTGGAACAATCTGCTCAACAAGCCCTTTCAGCCCTGGCTGGTGGTCAATCGGAAAAAAACGTCCTGCCACTGGACCAATTGCTTGAATTGCATCCGGCTATGGCGGCCCGCCTCCTTCGTCTTTGGTTGACCGGGAATAACCTCATCGAACCGGCCAGAATTGAATCGGTTCATCTGATGAATATTTTGGCCTGGCTGCGGGAAGGTACCAGTGGAACCACTCTGGATCTGCCCGGAAACTGTCGTTTGAAAAGGGATTTCAACCTTCTGAGCGCAGAAATATCCGGTTGTTCAACCCCACCGATGCGAAATGCCGGCGATTTTCGTATTTTGGTGGCCAGTGTCAAGGGTCCTGATGATCCTGTTTCATTCGGCCGGTCTGAAGGCCACGGATGCCCTTCCGGAAGGGAATCCTGGAACCTGACCTGCCCCTCAAACGTCCTCAATGGCAATCTGAGGGTACGGAACTGGCGTCAGGGCGATCGAATGCAACCTTTTGGGCTGGACGGAAGCCGAAAGCTGAGCGATCTTTTCCGGGAACAACGATTGCCCTCTTCCGAACGCAGCGGCGTGCTGGTGGTTGAAGACGACACGGGGATCCTCTGGACAGTGGGTTTGGCCCGTGCCGAACGCACCCGATTGTTGCAACCCGGGCATTCCGCCGTTACCATCACTGTTGCTCTTCGGGCAGCTATCAGCCAGAGTAGCGATACAAACAGCAATACAGGCAGCAATACAGGCAACGATTAATCGATCATCAAAACAACCGGTCATTTGAAAACAAAAGGGATACCCAGCGAATGAGCTCCAAGCAGCCACGCAAGAAGAACACTCCGAATAAGCAGAACAAGCAGCCTCAAAAAGGTCCCAACTTCAGCCAGATTCCGGGCAAAACCGCAGGTTTCTGGGTGCTCATTCTGTTGGTCGTCTTTTTGGTCTACAGCACCATCAGCGGCACCCATCAAGCTGTGCACGAACTGACCCAGAATGTCTTCCTGGAACAAGTGACCCTGGGCAATATCCGCACCGTGACCAAAACCAACCTGGACCTCAACGGCGAATTGAACGAGAAGACTACTCTTATAGTCAAGGACGGCACCGAGCAGGTTGTGGATCGCTTCTACACTCGTCTGTGGAGCGACGAACCCGGACTGTCCCAGCTGATCATGGACAGCAACCCGGGCGTGGTGCTGACCGGCGAACGCGCCAAGACCAATTGGTGGGCGCACTTTCTCATGTACTATCTGCCCTTCCTTTTGATTTTGCTGCTTTGGCTGTTCTTTCTGCGCCAAATGCAGGGCGGCGGCAACAAGGCTTTCAGCTTCGGCAAGAGCAAGGCCAAGATGTTCAATATGGACGAACCCGAAGTCACCTTCGAGGATGTGGCCGGTTGCGACGAGGCCAAATACGAGTTGCAGGAGATCATCGACTTTTTGCGCTCACCCCAGAAGTTCCAGCGTCTTGGCGGCCGCATTCCCAAAGGTGCTCTGCTGGTGGGTGCACCGGGAACGGGTAAAACCCTTCTTGGTCGCGCCGTGGCAGGAGAAGCCGGTGTTCCATTCTTCAGCATGAGTGGCTCCGATTTTGTGGAGATGTTTGTTGGTGTGGGAGCCAGCCGTGTGCGCGATTTGTTTGACCAGGGCAAAAAGAACGCCCCGTGCATCATCTTTATTGATGAGATCGATGCTGTTGGCCGTCATCGTGGCGCCGGGCTGGGTGGTGGTCACGATGAACGTGAGCAGACCTTGAACCAGCTTCTGGTGGAAATGGATGGTTTTGAAAGCAACGAAGGCGTGATCCTGGTGGCGGCCACCAACCGACCCGATGTTTTGGATCCGGCTCTATTGCGGCCCGGTCGTTTTGATCGTCAGATCGTCGTTGATATGCCTGACATGGTGGGTCGCGAAGCCATCCTCAAAGTGCACATGAAAAAAGTTCGCATCCATGAGGAAGTCTCGGCGAAGACCATCGCCAAAGGTACTCCAGGTATGGCTGGAGCCGATCTGGAGAATCTCGTCAATGAAGCTGCCCTGTTGGCGGCACGCAAGGACCACGACACTGTCACCATGCTTGACTTTGAAGACGCCAAGGAAAAAGTAATGCTCGGCCCCGAACGCCGCAGCCGCGTCTTCACTGAAAAAGTCAAACGGGAAACCGCCTACCACGAAGCAGGTCATGCGGTGGTGGCATTCCGTTGCGAAGAGTCCGATCCGGTGCACAAGGTGACCATCATCCCCCGCGGCCAGGCCCTGGGTTTGACCTTCACCCTGCCCAAGGAAGACCAGTACACACAGGACGAGCAAATGCTGCTGGATCGCATTTGTGTTTCGTTGGGTGGCCGGGTTGCCGAAGAAATTTTCCTGGGCAAAATCGGCTCAGGTGCCTATTCGGATATCCGCACCGTCACCAGCATTGCCCGTTCCATGGTCACACGCCTGGGTATGAGTAAACTAATGGGTCCCATCTCCTTTGAAGAAGGCGGTGGGCAGGTTTTCCTGGGTCGCGATTTCGGTCGCAGCAGCTCCACCAGTCAAAAAACCATGGAGAGAATCGACGCCGAGATTCATCGCATCGTTGATGAGCAGCTGGATCGGGCCCGCAAAATCCTGGCAGAAGATCGCGAGTTGGTTGAAGTTCTGACGGCAGCCCTGCTTGAACGTGAGACTATCGATGCCGAAGAGTTCCTCATGCTGATGAAGGGTGAAGAATTGCCTGCCCCTAAATTGGACATTGATCATTCCACGGGTGATGATGATGACATCCAGGACGAAGCAGATCAATCGGCTGGTGATCGTCCAGACAGTTCCGAAAGTCCGGATGACCCGGATGACCCGAACGATCCGGACGATCCGGGCAAGAGTTCCCCCCGGGGGGAAAGTTGACCTCGCAGACCGAAACCAAAGGGCCCCCCGAGGGGCCCTTTTTCGCACCCGCCTGGAATATGGGGCGCTTGACTCTGACTCCCACCTCACGCCCGCTAGTCATGGGTATCCTCAACCTCACTCCGGATAGTTTTTATGATGGTGGTCGTCATCTCAATAATGACGACGCCTTGAGCCAGGCTGCCCACATGATCGAAGCCGGTGCCGATGTTTTGGATTTGGGGGCGGAGTCTTCGCGCCCTGGTGCAGAAACCATCACCGCCAATGAAGAATGCCAGCGGTTGTTGCCTGTTATGGAAGCCATCCATTCCAGGTTTGATAGTCCCCTCACCGTAGACACGGTTCGTCCGGAAACCGCCCGCGCCGCCCTGGCCGCAGGAGCCGATGCCATCAACGACATCAACGGTGGCCGCGATCCACGGATGTTGGAATTGGCCGCCGATGCCGGATGTGGATTGATCCTGATGCACATGCAAGGCACGCCCACCACAATGCAGGCCAAGCCGGCATATGAAAATGTTGTGACCGAGGTGGCTGAATGGTTGGCAGGTCGTTGCGATGAAGCCCTGGCAGCGGGAATCAGCAATGACTGTTTGATGGTGGATGCGGGGATTGGTTTTGGCAAAACCCTGCAGCACAATTTGCAGTTGTTGAGGCACCTTGAAACCGTAAGTTCCGGCCGCCCTCTTTTATTGGGTGCCAGTCGCAAAAGTTTTATTTCCCAACTGACAGGTGCAGCGGTGGACGACCGACTTCCCGGAAGTCTGGCAGCCTTGTCCGCCGCTTATTTTGGTGGGGCCTGCCTGGTGCGCGTGCATGATGTTGGCGCCTCCATTCAATACCTCGATGTTCTCACGGCCATTTCCTCCCGGTAGATTTTTTTCCTCAACGTTTGGGAACCCTCGTTCGTTTTACTGATATAGTATGTATTATTCCCTTAATCAGTGAGGCAACAGAATGACCGCTTATATACGAACCACATTATTGCCAACTCTTTTGGTCCTGACTGTTTTGTCCGGGACAACCCAAGTCATGGCCTCAAGTCCATCATTCGAGCAAGGAATGCCGGAAGAGGTGCGCTCCCTGGTGGAAACCGGATTGAGTCGAGATCAATATTTAGAAATGGCGAGCCATTGGAAGAAGTATGCCCAGCAACATCCCGAATCGGCCTTTGCCAAAATCATGATCTACAAGGCTCTTTTTTACGGGGGTGAACAGGACGCAGAGAAACTGAAGAGCTACATCACCGAGGCCCTGGACATTGCACCCAATTGCCCCGAAGCCCTGGTTGCTGCCATGGGCACGACCTTGCGTCACGGGAAGCCGCTCGGCACCCAGGAAGACTGTTATCGGTATGGATTAAAGGCTGTCAAAGCAGCTCCCAACTGGCCACAACCCCACTCTCTGCTCTATGTTCTAGCCACTCGTCTGGACCGTCAGGAAGAAGCCAAACAACACCTTGTGGCCATGTTGGATAAGGGTTTTTTTACTCCGGCCCTGATTGACTATGGATACAACATGTTGGTCAGTGCCGATCCCGGTGGCATCATTATTACCAATGGAGACAATGACTCATTCCCATGTCTGGCTCTTCAGGCTGGACGGGATATTCGTCCAGATGTCACAGTAGCCAACCTTTCCCTGATGACTTTGCAGCCCCTGGCCGTACAATACTTGACTCTCCCGACCCAGGGCTTTGAGGCCGTCATGACTCGGGATGAATTGGATATCCTTGAACAAACTTTTTACGAGGACCGCAAACCCTACGGGTACATGTTGGGGAATATTTTGCTTGAACACCTGTGCAACGAGGCCTCCAAGGGCACTTTGAATCGTCCCCTTTACCTCGCGGTCACCATTGTCCCTGCTGCCACCGCCCGGTGTGCCTCTGCTCTTTCGCTGGAAGGTTTGCTGCAACGGGTTGTAGAGGGTGACTCAGATCAACAGCACCAGCCCATCACCAACATTTCCAAAACCATGGATTTGTTCAGTCGGCAATACCGCATGGACAGTGCCACCGACTTGACTGCCAATTGGCAACGCATCCCCGCCCATCTTCAACTGGTCAACAACTACACCAAGATCCTCTTTCGTTTGGGCT
>JAUUYW010000532.1 GCA_030590265.1 Candidatus Krumholzibacteriia bacterium | reverse complement strand
GATCAATGGCCGCTGCATTCAGGATAACATTAACCAGGATCTGCCGCACCTCTTCACCGTTGCCACGAACTATGCAGGAGGCTGGCATTTTTGCAACCAATTGAGGAACATCTTTTTGGTTGGTCAGCAAGTCAATCACTGCGGACACTTCCTGGACAAGATCAATACTTTCGGGATCGCCGGGCCGGCTGCGGGCGAATTCGAGAAAGCGGGTCAACACCTGGTTGAGACGTTCCGATTCCTGGAGGAGGATATTCAGGAGACGGCGTTTGGGATTGTCGGCGGGAAAATCATCAGTCAAAACTTCTGCAGCGCCCTTGATGCTGGCCAAGGGGTTGCGGATTTCATGGGCCAAACCTGCAGACAAGCGGCCCACTGCGGCCAAGCGAGCTGATCGCACCAATTCTTGCTCCACGGCGATTTTTTCATCCAGGGTGTGTTGCAAGTTTTTGGCGGTTTGGGCCAAATTGCGACTGGTGGAATTCAGGCGTTCCACCAGTTGGCCGGCCACCAAGCCCATGACCAGATAAAGCAGGATTTCCAGGATTTTCTCGGCCCGCATGCCTGGGTCCGCCATCACCCAGTGGTCAAGCCCCCATTCGACGGCAAAGGCGTGGGGCAGATAGATGATCACCACCAGAAGGGCAGCACCGAGACCTCCACGGATTCCGCCTCGAAAAGCGGCCAGAATGATGGGGAAATAATACAACCGGCGGTAAATACCATGGAAAGCCGCGTTCCAGTCGAAGGAATTGGTTGAATCCATAATGTGGCCGGCGTGGGCGCCATGATTGCCATGAGGTGTGATGTAGTGCAGGGTGGAAACAATACCGACCAACAGCAGAACCAGCCAATACTGGCTGAAAAAAGAAAAATTTGGGTTGCTGTCGACGGTTTTCATTCCAGATCCCAAGGTACAGAGGTAGGATTTTTGGTGGATGTTGAAGAATATTCTATAGAAAATTGAAGAATATTCTTCAAAAAATCATAACCATTGGCATTGAGATTGTGTAACTGTTTCATTGGCAATGGCTTGACCGTTGGCCTGTTTTCTGCAAAGGTTCATTCAATCAATGCATTAGCCATGCCGCAAATGAAACGGATGCCGTCGTGTGCAGGGGAATACCCATAATATTTAGTTTGTTGCTGACCACTTTGACCCTGGGGGCCATTTCAACAGCCATCGGTGGCAGTGAAATGCCGAGCCGAGCAACTCTTGGGGAATACCAGGATTAGGCCATGGAAAACCATCCGCGGCTGGCCAGTGCCCGCGCCACTGTGGAGGCGACTTATCAAATTACTACCGAAGCTGGTGCTTTGCCCGACCTGAAATTGGCCTGGGGTGAGATGATTGTCCCGGTTGAAACCAGGGTTGGTCCCCAGCAACGAGTGTTCTCCATCTCCCAGAGTTTGCCCTGGTTTGGCACTTTGGGTGAGGCCGAAGCAGCAGCTGATTCCCGAAGGCAGGCCACGGAAAGTGGATTGCGGGCCGAGAGCCTGGAAGTGCGGCGTTCCGTAGGCAAGGCGTGGTTTGAATTGGCGCGTCTGCAACAAGAAATCATTTTGACCCGGCAGCACCTGGAACTTTCCCGTGAAAGCGAAGAGGTGGCCATGCGGGCTTACGAAGCTGGCACGGCCCGCTTTCGCAACGTTTTGCAGGCCCAGATGGAAAGTGAAGATCTGAACAATCGATTGCAATCCCTGATCGATCGTCTGGTGCCCGCAGCCGCCAACCTGAACACTGCCGCCGGATTTCCGGTGGGACAATCCATTCCAGTGGCCAGCCTGCCGGTGCTGGTGGTAGTTCCTTCGGAAAATCTGGATCTGCATGCCGCCTTGCAAGAGGGCAACCCAAAACTGGAAAGTCTGCGCTTTCAGGAAGACAGTCAACGGCATTCGGTGGAAGCAGCACGTCTTTCAGGACGCCCGGGGTTCACCCTCGGCCTGGATTACATCATGACCGGTGACGCGGCCATGCCTGGAGTGACTGACAGTGGAAAAGACCCGGTGATCGCCCGTTTGGCCATAAATGTTCCCCTTTGG
>JAUUYW010000545.1 GCA_030590265.1 Candidatus Krumholzibacteriia bacterium | reverse complement strand
TCAGTGGTCCACCTTTGTGTCGCAACGCGGCGGTGGCCTATGTTCTGGCCCATCCTCACCGGAGTGATTTGCGGCCTCTGGTCAATGGCTTGGTGGTGAATCAGATTTTGATTGATGAAACCGTTTGGGGTTCGGAAGGTCGTCGGGTGCTGGGGAGGTCGCCCTGGTTGCCGGTGGGGTGCACTCTTGATTTGTGGAGCAAGTTGTTGTCCGATTCCGAGCCGGGGGTTGTGGAAGCGGCCATTCAGGGGCTTGGGTTGCGGGGCGATCAGAGCAGGGTGCCCTGGTTGCTGGAGAAACTGGATCATCCCCAGTTGCGCATCAGCGCTCGTTTGGCTTTGGCAGAGCTGGTCCGCAGTCAGGAAGACCTGATCGATGAATTGGAATCTTTCTTTCTGGACGGAACCAATCCGCTGAGGGCCCGTACTGAAATTCCCAGGGTTCTATCGGGCGTCCCGACCGAAGGTTCGGTGGCTGTGTTGTTGCGGCGTCTGGCTACCCACGAACCGGAGCTTCGTTTTGTTGTTTTGAAATCCCTTGGGAAATTGCGAGCCCACTATCCTGATCTGAAATTTGATGCCGACGTTGTCAGTGAAGAGGTGGCGGTGGAGGCGGGTCGTTTCATTCAGTTGGCTCGTCTGGGTTTATTGTTACCGGGAAAAGGGGATGCGGCCCGCTTGCTTCTGCAGGCCATTGGAGAAACTCAGCAACTGCGCCTGGAAAGTGTTTTTCGTCTCTTGGGACTGCTTTATTCGTCTCGGGATTTGCTGAACGCCTACCATGGAGTCGTCAGTGGCCGCCGCATTCTCAAAGCCAACGCCCAGGAATTTTTAGACAACATCCTGACCAGACCTCACTGGCAATTGGTACAGGCCCTGATCGATGATCAGGACATTAGGAATGCCTGGTTGGAAGCGGGAATCAATCCTGGTGAAGAGCTGAATGACCCGGATGAAGCCCTGGAATTTCTGGGCAGCAGTTGCGATCCCTGGCTCGCGGCCTGCGCTATTTTTGCCGGAGGCAAGGTGGACAATCCCGCCGCATTGCCCTATCTGGAACCAACAGGAGATGAAATGCTCAGCGCCATCGAAAAAGTTCTCATTCTGCAGGGTGTGGATGTCTTTTCCGAAGTCCCCACTGATCAAATGGCTGCCCTGGCCGCCATTTCCCGTGAGGTGTCCATTCTCGACGGTGATAACATCTATCGTGAGAATGAGCGGCCCGATGCCTTGTATCTGGTGCTTCAGGGAAGAGTTTCATTGCATCAGGGGGACAAGCTTGTGGTGGAAGTGGGCCCCAAGGAGTCGTTTGGTACCTGGGCCCTCTTTGATGAAGAACCCAGGGTGATGACGGCCACGGCTGTTGAGGACAGTCGTCTGTTGCGTCTGGACAGTGGTGAATTCAACGATCTCCTGGCTGATGATGTGCGCATTGCCAAGGGCATAATCCGCACCGTAACGCGACGGCTGCGCGAACTCGCCGGAAGGGTCGGATAATGTTGGAATCTTCAGGGAAAGATGCCGTGGTTGTGCTGGTTGATGATGAACCCATGGTCACCCGTTCCCTTGCTGCGGTGCTCAATCTGGAAACGGATTACCAGGTGGAAACTTTTCAAAATCCACAGGAAGCCTTGGAGTTTTTGGCCTCCAACCGGGCCGATGTGGTGGTCTCGGATTTTATGATGCCCGAAATGAACGGGCTTGAATTCCTGGCTGGGGTGCGAGATCTGGATCCTGATTTGCCGCGGGTCATGTTGACGGGTTATGCGGACAAGGAGAACGCCATTCGGGCCATCAACGAAGTGGGTTTGTTTCAATATCTTGAAAAGCCCCTGGACAACGACCTGTTGATGTTGACCTTGCACAATGCCATCAATCGCAGGAGCCTTCAGGCCACCCTGAAAAACAAGATCCACGAGTTGGATCTTACTTTGAGGCAAAAGGAC
>JAUUYW010000159.1 GCA_030590265.1 Candidatus Krumholzibacteriia bacterium | reverse complement strand
GGAACACCGGTTGTTCGGGTCATAAAGGCCACCTGGCGTGAAGTTTCCACCAACGCGGCCTTGCCCTCCAAGGGCGATCTCCTGCGGACCGAAGATCCGGCTTCCGTGCCCTACACCTTCGGCACGGCCTACAGTTCCGGCGGCATTTATCCTGCCGATGGAGCCACTTTGGCAGATCCTTTCATCATGCGCGATTACCGCGGTGTCAGCCTGCGCATCAACGCCGTGCGTTGGGATGCCGACAGCGGTCAACTGCTGGCCCTCGAGAGCATGACCCTGGAAGTGGAAACCAACGGCACCGGTGGTATCAACGTCAAGCAGGGCAGCATGCATGACGGTGTTGATGCCCAGTTTGCCAACCTCTACAGCCTTGGTTTCGACAACTACGATTCAGCTTCCAAATACAATATGGTTTCGGCGGACGGCCGCATGCTGATCGTTTGCAACGACGCCTTCATGAGCACTATTCAGCCCTTCCTGGAATGGAAGCTTAACTGCGGCCTGGATGTTGAACTCATTTCCACCGGCAGCGTGGGTGGGACCACAGCCGGGATTCAAGCCGCCATCGATGCTAGTTATGCCGAGCCTGCCGGTTTGACTTACGTCATTCTCGTAGGTGACCAGGCCCAGGTGCCCAGTTATTCCGGTTCTTATGAAGGAGCCGATGATGATACGCGTTATGCGTACCAGGAAGGCAGCGATCTTTATCCCGACCTTTTTGTTTCGCGCATCTCCGGCTCCAATCCGGCTGATATCCAAACCCAGATCAACAAGTTCATCCGCTACGAACGCAATCCCGATGCCGCGGGGGACTGGTACCATCGAGGTGCCGGCCTGGCTTCCAATGAAGGCTCTCCGCCCGATTACACTCGCGCCGAATGGCTGCGGCAGGACATGCTGGGGTATACCTTCACCGAAGTGGCCGAAATTTATCAGCCCAGTGGCAATGCCAGTCATATTTCCGCTGCAGTGAACGAGGGCGTCAGCCTGGTTAACTACATCGGCCATGGCTCGGGTTCTTCCTGGAGCAACCCCTACTTCAACATTTCCAATGTTCACGCCCTGAGCAATGGTTACAAAAATCCCTGGGTTATCGATGTGAGTTGCTCCAACGGTGACTTCTCCGTGAGCGAATGTTTTGCCGAAGCTTGGATGCGTGCGGGTGATCCTGCTGAGCCCGATGGCGCCATCGCCATGTACAGCGCTTCCACGAGCACACCCTGGGTTCCTCCCTGCGTGATGCAGGCCGAGGCTGTTGACCTGATGGCGGCCGACCAGGCCAATGTCATCGGCTCACTTTATTATCATGGCATCATGAAAGTGATGGATGAGTATCCTGGAAACCGTCAGCTGGTTGAGCAGTACAATATTTTTGGTGACTGCTCCCTGATGATCCGGACCGACACACCGACTGCTCCTGAAATGTTCCACTCCGAAGTTCTGGCTCTTGGCTCAACAGTCTTCCCCGTGGACACTGGTGTTGCCGGGACCAAAGTAGCCCTTTACAGCCATGGTCAATTGAATGGTGTCGGCATCACCGATGCTGCCGGTCATGTGGATGTCCAGTTGGATAATCCCGTGGTTGAAGCCGGTGAAGTGACAATGACCGTGACCGGTTACAATCTGCTGACCCAGGTTATCTACCTGCAGGCCATTGTGCCCGTGGTTGTGGATATCCAGCCTGCCAGCATTCCTGTGGGCGAAACTACCGAAGTCACGGTGACCTTGATGGATCCCCCGGAAACCAAGTCAGTCAGCAATGTCACCATCACCATCGAAGGTTATGGCGTAGATGGCTTGGAAGCCGTGACCGGCGATGATGGCGTGGCCGTGTTCAGCGTAACACCCGAGTTTGGTGAAATCCTGAACGTGCGCGGTGTCGAAGACGGTGCAGGATACGACATGTTCAACAGCGATCTGCCCGTCACCGGTGCAGCTGAGCTGACCAATTCCGCAGTGACTGCTGAAGTGGCCAGCATCGGCATGGTCGGTACCCTGACTCCGCATATTGAGGGTGTGGTAACAGCCACCAGCGAGGTTGCCGATTTTGATCTGCAATTGACCGGCGCCGGTCTGGACATTAACACCGTCGGATCCGGTTATTCCATTGTTCAGAACGCTACTCCCACCAGCACCGGCACAGTGATGGCCGCCCTGTTGAAGACCGGCTACAACGTGCATGAAGCCGCCATCGAAGTTGTGGCTGCCTTCGGCACTCTGGCTGGTACTGTGACCGACGATACTTTCGGAGCAATTTCCAGTGTGCGTGTTTATGCCTTCAACGAAGGTGATGATCCCAGTGGCACGCCCCTGTTCGACTTGATGACTGACGGTTCTGGCGCCTTTGCTGCTCCAGAAGAACTGCCCGTTGGCAACTACGACCTGTACGCCAGCAAATTTGGTTATCTGAACCACATGGAAACATACTTCCTGATGTTTGGCGCCAACGATCATGGCATTGTCCTGGAAGATGCCCCATCCGGTGCGTTGACCGGTACCGTGACCGCTGTTAAAGACGGCGCTGCCATCGAAGGAGCCAGCGTCAAGGTTTATCGCAGCGACAATGGTGATCTGATGGCCAACGTGGCCACTGATGCGGATGGCCTGTTCACCACTTTGGGGCTGACCTATTTCGACTACGATGTCAGGGTCACTGCCTACCATTATATCCCTCAGTCGGCAACAGTGAGCATCAATGCTGCCATCATCACCAAAGATTTCCAGTTGGAAGAAACTAACGGTAGTATTCTTGTGATCAACGATGCCTCCACTCGGGAAGAGCCGATCACCGTCGGACCCAAGCTGGGGGAATACGGCAACGTTCTGGCTCCCGGATACACCGCACCCGCTCCTCGCGCCGCGGCTGATATCCTGGCCGACCTGATAGACCTCGGTTATGCCGCTGAGATGGTCCACAGCTCTATCTATGAATTTTCCGATTGGGTAAACTACGACATGGTTCTGGTTTCCGCCGGTGGCAAAACATCTGACTTGTCATCGTCCTTGATGGCCGATATGCTCACCTTTATAGCTGCCGAAGGCAAGCTCCTGGTCGAAGGTGGAGAGGTCGCTTATAACCACCAAAACGACTCTGCCTTCTGCGCCAATGTGTTGCATATTACGGATTGGCATTTGGACAGTGTCGGCAACCTGACCGTGCGTGATGCCAGTCATTCCATCATGAGTGCACCCAACACCATCGCCGGTCCCCTTTCCTTGACCTACAATGGTTATGGCGACAGTGACAGTGTGTATCCCGCCACCGATGCCGAATGGCCAGGCAGTTGGTCCGGTGCCTCCACCAAGGGTAGCGTTGTTTGTTACGACAACAACACCGAGCCCCAGGGTGGTCAAATTGTCTTCTTTGCCTTCAACTACAGCGCACTCGGTGTGAGTGAACGCGCCAACCTGCTGCAGAATGGCGTGAACTATTTGACCACACCGGAATCGTCCCTGTCTCCAGTTGACGATGTTACCCTGCCTCGGGTTCTGGCCCTGGACGGCAACTACCCCCACCCGTTCAATCCCATGACCGTCATCAGATTCTCGGTGCACGAGGCCCAGAGCGTTGAACTGGCTGTCTACGATGTGCGTGGTGTGCGAGTTGCCACCCTGCTTCGCGAGACCATGGAGGCCGGCAACCATCAGGTGAACTGGATGGGCCGCGACGACAATGGTCGTGTGGAGGCCAGTGGTGCCTACTTCTACCGCCTGACCAGTGGTGGTGAGAGTGTGGTTGGTAAGATGTTGCTGATGAAGTAGTGTTTTTCAGACGAGTGTTGATGAAACCGCCGGCTCCCTATTGGGGTCGGCGGTTGTTTGTTGAGTGAGGCAAACCGAAAAAAATGGCCCCGGCATCCCGCCAGCGGGAACTTCCGGGGCCGCCCTGGATCGAATTGGCCTAAGCCAGATTCAGCTCAATCTCATCCGATTTGACCAATGGGAAATCCCGGAGTTTCCGCTTCAACTCAATGAGCAGATCCACCCGGCCAACCACGATTCCCGTGCCTTTGGCTTCATAATCATGAGTCGGTGCGTAGGCTTCAACACCTTTGGCCGATGGGT
This sequence comes from Candidatus Krumholzibacteriia bacterium, assembly GCA_030590265.1. Classification (GTDB taxonomy): domain Bacteria; phylum Krumholzibacteriota; class Krumholzibacteriia; order LZORAL124-64-63; family LZORAL124-64-63; genus LZORAL124-64-63. The sequence goes on along the minus strand of JAUUYW010000159.1, from coordinate 3,331 downwards.
CCAGCTTCACGTCGTGCTGGAAGCCATCGATTCGCAAACCTACCGGTAGATTGCGAAGAACCTCCACGATTTCATCATTGTACCGTTTGGCAAATGCCTCAAACCCGAAGACCAGGCTGGCGGATCGGATATGCTTGTTTGCGGTGATCTCAAGACCGGTCTCTTCTAGCAGTTTTCTGGCCACCTTTTTCAAACGCCGGCTGGTGTCCGCGTCCACGATCACATGGCAATCCAACGCCCGCACATGCAACAGTTCGCTCAAGCGCTCGGCCTTGCCTTCGTGGAAAACACCATCCTGAAAGCTGAAAAAGATAGTGGCGTCCTGACCCGAACCGTCGGATAAACCCGCAAGGTAGGCACGCACAACCTTGGGCTTGCCCGTGAAAACCACTTCGTAGAATGACTTTTTAGCTGTCGTGGTACTTTTCGTACCTTTTGTACTCTTGGCCATTGCTGGAACTCCTCTACCAGAAGAAAACGAAGGTGATGATGACGAAAACCGGCATCAGAATTGGGACGGACCACTTGATCATGTATCCGAAGAAGCTGGGCATGGGAATACCCTCTTCTTCGGCAATGGCCTTGACCATGAAATTCGGAGCGTTGCCGATGTAGGTCACCGCACCCATGAACACCGCACCGGCGCTGATGGCAATCAGATCCTGGGTGAACTCGTGGTGTTCGGTTGCCAGATCAGAAGCGTAACCCAACAGGCCGGGAACCTGGGCCTCAACAAAACCCAAGTCGCCGAGGGCAGCGTTGAAGAACGTCAGGTAAGTTGGCGCGTTGTCCAGGAAGGATGATAAAATACCCGTGGCCCAGAAGAACCGAACTGGTCCGTGAACCGCATTGGTCAGATCAGCCAGGGCACCAGCCGAACCCGCTTTCAAAATCGCCAGGGCAGGAATGATGGTGATGAAAATCCCGGCAAAGAGATAAGCGACTTCCTTGATGGGGAACCAGGAGAAACGATTCTTTTCCCGGATGACTTTGGAAGTAAAACGCAGGGAAAGCACACCCATCAGGATGATGATGATATCCTTGACCCAGTTTTGCAGAGGTACGATCACGGGGTGACTGGCCCCCTGGTAGACTGTCACCGGATGCATATCGACCGAACCGGACATAATCACTGCGGCCATGATTCCCATCAGGAAGATCAGGTTGTGCAGACCTTCGATCTTGATGCCACCATCATCGGGTTGGGGTTCAGGAATGTTGGCGGGGTCTTCTTTTTTGTAGAAATAGGTATCAACGGCAAAGAAAATGGCCAGTATCAGCGCTGAAGCCAAAAGCATTTCTTTCAGGAGAGCGGTGGTTACCCAGAAGAAAGGCACACCGTGCAGGAAACCCAGGAAGAGGGGAGGATCGCCCAAGGGTGTCAGACTACCACCAATGTTGGCCACCAGGAAAATGAAGAAAACCACCAGGTGAACCTTGTTGCGACGCCAGCCATTGGCCCGCATTAATGGTCGAATCAGAACCATGGCCGCGCCGGTGGTTCCAATGAGGGAAGCCAGGAAGGTACCGATCAGCAGGAGGGTAAAGTTGACGATGGGTTTACCGCGCAAGTTCCCGCCAACATAAATCCCGCCCGAGACCGTGAACAGTCCCCACAGTAAAATGATGAAGGGAAAATAGTCCAGAAGGTAGATATGCAGGATTTCTCCAAAGGCTTCCCGAGGGCTCCAGATTAAAAACGGGATGGCAAAAACCAGAGCCCACATGGCTGAAACCTTGGGAAAATGACTATGCCAGAAGTGAGGCGCCACCAATGGCCCAAGGGCGATGGAGAGCAGGATGCCTACGAAGGGAATGGCCGTCCACAGGGGCAACAATCCAGTGGGGCTGGGGCCGTGTCCTCCACCGTGTCCTTCAGCATGATCGCCATCGGTTGCTTCACCGTGAACTTCGTCATGAGTTTCACCTGGAGATTCAACCTGTTCGCCATGGTCTTGTGCCAGGGCACTGGAAGGGCCGCCTACACCGTCGGCAACGGACCAGCAAGCCAACAAACCCAGGATGGCCAGCAGCAAAATAACTGGTCTGAAACGATGAAAAAGGAACTGTGCCATACTGGCGCCTCCGTGCAACAAGGTGAAGTTCGGGTTGGATCCCGGCGAATCCTAGGGTAGCATTGTTTGAGTGTCAACGACAAGTCGGTGGAATTACGTCTTTCCTTTAGTGCTTTTCTCGTTTGTGGCAGGGAGTTAGAAGCAAAGTATGCGCATTGTCCAGCTCAGCACAATGATGTCATATTATGGCGGTGAAGTCCATTTGGCCAGCTTGGCCGGGGGATTGCAAGCCATGGGGCACGATGTGGTTTGTGTGGTCCGGCCCGGTAGTGAATTGGCCGACACCTTGCCTGACCTGGGGATTGAAGTCCGTCCCTTGCCCTTGGTGGATTGGTACGATCCCCCTTCGGTGACACGGCTAGGGTATCTGGTTCGCCATCTGCGTTGTGAAATCCTTCATACTCATCTGCCACGGGATTATTTCCTGGCTTCGGTGGCGACTTTGGGCACCACGGTGGTCAATGTTGGAACCCGGCATCAGTTGCGTCCCTTGTCCCACGCTTTCTTGAAACGCCCCTTTTTGCAGCGGTTTTCCGGGTTCATTGCCGTGAGTGAAGCGGTTCGTCAAGGCTTGTTGCAGGCAGATGCGGTGTCTGAGGAAAAAATAACTGTGGTTCCTCATGGTCTGGACAAACGGGATATGACACCTTCGGTTCAAGCTGCCACAGTTCGGCTTCGGCTGCGGGTGGGGGCAACGGGAAATGCTCAACTCATTGGTTGTGTGGCGCGCCTGTGCCCTACCAAGGGAATTGATACCCTTATTGACGCGGTTGCAAATCTGAAAGACCGCTGGCCCCGTCTGAAATTGTGTCTTGTGGGTGACGAAACACCGGGCTCAGGTTATCGGAAAAAATTGCGGGACAGGATCAACCTGCTGGGATTGAATGGTCGTGTGATTTTGGCGGGATATCTGGAAGATGCGGGGCGTTTGTCCGGAGCCTTTGATATTCAGGTGGTGCCTTCGGCAGCGGAACCATTCGGCCTGGTCACCCTGGAAGCCATGAATGCAGGAGTGCCGGTAGTGGTGACGGATTCCGGCGGCAGTCCGGAAATTGTGCGTGACGGTGTGGACGGGTTTTTGTTTGGACCTGGTGATGCGGCGGCCCTGGCCCGGAAACTGGAGTCCTTGTTGGAGTCGCCTGGTTTACGGGAAGAGATGGGTCGGCGAGGGCGTCAGCGAATAGAATCGACTTTTTCCCGGCAGGAAATGTTGGCCCGCACCGAGGCTGTGTACCTGCAGGCTCTGAAGGGTAAAT
>JAUUYW010000225.1 GCA_030590265.1 Candidatus Krumholzibacteriia bacterium | reverse complement strand
GCAAAGATCCTGCAGAATGGCGATGGGCTGATCCATATTTTGGTCCACCTTGCGAATATCTTTGATAAAAGCCGCATGATCTGCATGGGTGCCATGGGAAAAGTACAAACGTCATACATTCATTCAGGCTTCAATCAGCTTTTTCAGCATTTCCGGGCAGCGGCTGGCCGGGCCGATGGTTGCGATAATCTTGGTTTTTTTCATGTCCTCACCTTGTTTGCTTTTTGGGTGCCGATCAATCCAGGAAGAAATCCTGGAACAGCGGCGTGCCGGGATTCACGGCGTACTTATCGAAATCAGTTTCACCTTCTTCGGTCAAAACGTCCTCATCCGTAAAGAAATTTCCCGTGCACTCGCTGCTGGAACGAGTGAGTATGGCCCAGGCCGCTTCTGCTACGATCTCGGGTTTGCGACTGGCGTTGACCACTTTCTCGCCTCCAAGAAGATTGCGCACCGCGGCGGTGGCGATGGCCGTTCGGGGCCAAAGGGCATTGAAGGCCACCTTGCGCTCCGCAAATTCCCGGCTCATGCCCAACACCCAGATGCTCATGGCGTATTTGGCCAGGGTATAGGCGGCAAAACCTTCAAACCACTTGCCGTCGAAATTCAGGGGCGGACTCAAATTCAGCACATGAGGGTTGGCTGCCTTGAGCAAATGAGGCAAAGCCTTCTGGGTCACCAGGAAGCTGCCTCGGGCGTTGATATCATACATGCGATCGTAGGTTTTCATGGGAGTTTCGAGGGTGCCGGTCAGGCTGATGGCGCTGGCGTTGTTGACCACAATATCCAGGCCTCCGAAGTGCTCTGCCCCGGTGTTGATGGCTTCTGCAACTTGATCTTCAAAACGAATATCGGTCTTGACCGCCAGGGCGTGGCCTCCTGCAGCTTCTATTTCCTCGGCGGCAGTGTGGATGGTCCCCGGCAACTTGGGGTGCTCGGTGGTGGTTTTCGCGGCGATGATGATGTTGGCCCCATCCTTGGCCGCCCGCATGGCGATGGCTTTGCCAATGCCTCTGCTGGCCCCGGTGATGAAGAGGGTTTTACCGCGGAGAGAACGCTCTGAAGTCATGATAATCTGCCTTTGAAGGGAGTTTTGGGGTCTTTTTAGTATTTCCCGCATGGTCCAGCACTCAAGCCGAACTGTCAAGACAAGGGACAAATTGACAATGAGGTGCTAAATTGTGTGCATTCTGGGCCGTTGCGCCTGCAATGCATCTCCAATTGGGAGGGAATGAAATGAAACGCCTGCTGTTAATGAGTACCGTACTGATGGTCATGCTGCCGCCTTTGGCTTCGGCCACTCACTTCGCCCATCTGGATGCCTCAAGCAATTGCGAAGGTTTCTCAACCGATGTGGAAATCTTCTTCCGCAGCTCTGCTGAATTCCTGGACCTGTACTATGATGTAGCCGTCCTCGATGGTGACAATGCTGAAGTTCTTATGGTTTCCGGGGAAATCCACCTTCTGAATGAAGGCGGACCCAACCCAACCCTCGTGGTTTCAGACTTATTCGACGTGGTTCTCGATGGCAGCTTTGTCGTTTCCGGCATCCTGAACCTGGTCTCCCCGTATCCCGGAGGCCTGGACGATGTCAGCATGTCCTTTGAGAACAACATTGACTGCGGTTCCGTTGACGAAGAAGCTGTGACCTTCCAGCAGATGAAAGCCATGTACCGGTAATAATTTTCGAATGGTGGCCTCGGAGAAATCCGGGGCCTTTCTTCATCCCACCCTGTTATAAAGAGTATCCCGCAACACAGGACGCAGGCCCACTCCGGCAATGAATTCCTGGATTTCCTCCACGGTCATTCCTTTGCCGGCTTCTCCACCGGCGGCAAAAGTCACCCGTTCGTCCACCACGGTTCCGTCCAGATCGTTGGCCCCGTAACGCAGGGCCAGTTGGGCTATTTCGCGCCCCAGCATCACCCAGTAAGCCTTGATATGCGGCACGTTGTCCAGCAAAAGGCGGGAAAGGGCAATCACGCGCAATTTCATGATCAGATCCGGGCCAGGCAGGTGATCAAACTTGGTATTGGCCGGGTGAAAAGCCAGGGGGATGAAACACTGAAAGCCCCCAGATATGTCTTGTTGTTCACGCAGGCGAATCAAGTGATCCACCCAGTGTTCAGGGCTCTCCACATGGCCAAAAAGCATGGTGGCGTTGCTCTTGAGACCCGCTTCGTGCACCATGGCACTGACTTCCAGCCAGCGCTCGGCGCTCATTTTTTTGGAGGCGATTTGGGTGCGAATATCGGGGTGAAAAATTTCCGCCCCACCACCGGGGCAACTGTCCAACCCGGCGGTCCGCAGATTTTCAATGGTTTCGGGCACCGACTGCTTGGCCAGCTTGGCCAGGAAATCGATCTCCACCATGGTGAAGGCCTTCAGGTGCACGGTGGGAAAGGCCTCTTTGAGGGAGCTGAGAATATCCAGATAGGTTTGGAATTTCCAACGCGGGTGCAACCCGCCGACAATGTGGAATTCGCTCACATCGGAAGACCAGTCGCGGCGGGCGATTTCCACACATTCCTGAGGGGAATAGGACCAGGTGCCTTCGGCATTGGGGTCATCCGCATAGGCGCACAATTCGCAGCCAACGTAACAAACATTGGTCGGGTTGATATGGCGGTTGATGTTGTAATACACCGCATCACCGTGTTGGCGCTGGCGGACATGGTGAGCCAACAGACCAAGAGCAGGCAAATCCGGACTGGTTGCCAGGCGCAGCCCATCGTCATAGCTCAGACGTTGGCCGGCCTCAACCTTGGTGGCAATGTCCTGAAGGGAATGTTTCTTAGGTAACATGAGCACGAGCCCCCGTCCGACGGGGACTCGCCTCGTCGAAATATTTAGTCGTCCGCCCTGGCCGCCATGCGAAACTGCGGCAGCAGGGAGACGTCAAAAACACGTTTATCTTTTTGGCGCACGGCTTTGATCTCCGCTACGGAGAGGCGGATCCCCGCCAAGGCAGCCGTCACCTCGAAGTTGTTGTACCGAAAGCCAAAATTACGAAGTTTTTGCATGGACGCCACAAGTTTTCGCTCAGCAAGCGCCCACTTGCTTTCATCCACCAGGGCAAATCCCTCACAGGCTTCGTTCAAACCCATCCAAAAGGCCTCGTCACGGCCCTGGGCCACAGCCAGTCCTTCGGCGCTGGCTGCTGCTGCTTCTTCAAACCGTCGCAAATTGAATGCTGAAATCATATGGGCCAGATTATTGGCGCTCATTCCTCCGCCTCCTCGTCGTTATCTTCCTCATCCGCCGTATCGAGGTAGCGCGTGGCTTCCTCATCATAGGCGAATCGGGTCATGTCTTCGATGCGGTCCACGTAAAGGATGCCGTCGAGAAGGTCACATTCATGCTGCAAAACCACCGCGGGGAATCCTTCCAAAGTGAACTCTTCCAGCTGACCCTTTTCATTGTAGGCTTTGACCGAAATGGCTTCCGGGCGTTCAACCCATCCGCGCATGCCGGGCAAACTGAGGCAACCTTCGTACATGCCGAGTTGTTCTTCCTCGTTCAGGACGGTGATCTCAGGATTGATCAGCACCCGGAACATGGATCGACCGTTTTCATCTTCTTCGCCGCCTGCGATAACCAGGCGAACAGGTTGATGAACCTGGGGAGCGGCCAGACCTACACCACTGTATTCACCCATCGTTTCAAACATATCCCTGATCAAACGCTGGATTTCGGGTCCAGTGATGGCTTTGGGATCGATGGCTTGGCACTTTTGGCGCAGAACGGGATGCCCCATACGGGCGACCTTCAGAATCGACATGGCAGGCATGCCTCCTTGCAAAAATGGAGTTTCAGACGGTAAGGAACTGCCCCCACCATAACCCATTTTTCGGTCATTTCCCAATCATTGCAAAAAGGAGGCCGAATTAGGGATCTTTTGCACTCCGAACAACAAATGGTTCAGGGCCCTTGTGCAGAGGGTTTGACGCCTTCCCTGGCTTGAAAAGGTGATTATCTCACTTTGGAGTTGTGGCTGGAAACTGGGCACAATCCCTCCACCTGGGGGAAAAACCTGCCCAACAGGAAAGGCCCAGAGTATGGGTTCCAGCTTTTTATCTTGACCATGTTTTTGCCCAGACCTTACCTTTTGCGCGATTGCCGGTCCAGCAGCGGAGGCTTCCGGATTACTCTTGGAATCTCCGAAATTTCACTCTCGAAACCGTTTTCCCAGCTGGGGAACATCAGGAGTTCCATGGCCGACCATCTGCAATCTCGTGCCGACGAGACAGCCCCACACTCCGGGTCGCCCGTCTCCCCATTGGGCCTCCTGTTGAACATCGTTATCCTGGCCGGTTTGCTCTACATCTTCCTTTTGGCCATTGCCTTGTTCGGCGGCGCCTTCAAGATGGCCGGAAAGGGTTTCAGCGAACAACTCATTGCCACCACTACCAATCCGGTTATTGGCCTCATGATTGGTTTGCTGGCCACCTCCCTGATCCAGAGTTCATCGAGCACCACCAGTATTATCGTCGGCATGGTCGCCGGTGGGGTTTTGACCGTCACCGGCGCCATCCCCATCATCATGGGCGCCAACATGGGCACCACCGTCACCAACACCCTGGTGGCCATGACTTCCATGAACCGGAGAACCGAATTTCAAAGGGCCTTTGCCGGGGCCACAATGCACGATTTTTTTAATTTGATGAGCATCGCCATCATTTTTCCCATTGAGCAATCCACTCACTTCCTGGAAAAATCCGCCACCTGGTTGAGCACCATGCTCGTGGGCACCGATGGAACCAAATTCCCTAATCCTGTCAAAGCTGCCGTTAAACCGGTGGTGAAACAGGTCAAGCACCTGCTGCAGGACACAGGCCTGGACGACACCTTTGTGGTTATCATCATGGTCATTGTTGCCCTGGCGGGAATTTTCTTCGCTCTGACCTTTCTGACCAAGGTCCTCAAAAAATTGGTCCTGGACCAGGCTGAAGGAGCCTTCACCCAGAACCTGCGCAAGAGCGGCATGGCGGCCATGCTCATCGGGCTTTTGGTGACGGTGGGCGTGCAGAGCAGTTCCATCACCACGAGCTTGCTGGTGCCACTGATTGGTGCCGGCATTGTGCCTCTGGAATCAGCTTTTGCAGCCACTCTCGGCGCCAACATCGGCACCACGGTGACCGCCCTGCTGGCCTCCATGACCGGCACACCCGGCGCGGTGACGGTGGCCCTGGTTCACTTGCTGTTCAACATCTCGGGTATCCTCATCATTTACCCAATAGGGGCAGTCCGCCGTATCCCCTTGCGTTTGGCGACCGCTTTGGCGGCTGCCACCGCTGAAAAAAAGTATTACGCCATTCTCTACATGATTGGGGTGTTCTTTGTGATGCCTCTGCTGTTCGTATTGATCGACAAGTTGCTGAAGGCGTCCTGAGGGCGGCTTTGGATTTCATTGGGAGGAAGCCTCATGGGTTTCGGATCATTCCTGGATCTTTTCAAAGAAGACAATTGGAGCAATATGCTCGTGGGCAGAATCGGCGAAATGCTGGAACTGGCCGAATCCATGTTCACCTACGCCAGCGGGGTGGTGGTGGAGGGACTCCCGGACACCGACCCCCAGACCAAGCTTTACGACCGCGACAAACGCATCAACCATCTGGAGCGCAAAATTCGTCGGCGGGTGGTATCCCGTTTGTCGGTGAAAGGCTCCCGGGCTGAGGTTCCTTCGGCGTTGATTTTCATGAATGTGGTGAAGGACGGCGAACGCCTCGGCGACTACATCAAGAACGTTCATGAAGTCAAGGCAATGCAACCGGAGAACGTGGATCAGGATTTGTATCGCCAGTGGCTGGGTGAACCAACCGCTGTGGTCAGTGAGCTATTCGGTCGCACTCGTGAAGCCTTCGCTGAAAGTGATGAAGCCCATGCCGGCAAGGTGATCAAGGACGCCAAAAACCAAGGGCGCGAGTATGAAAGAATGATCCGGGAAATCACCACCAGTGATTTGGCAACCAACGACGCGGTTT
>JAUUYW010000282.1 GCA_030590265.1 Candidatus Krumholzibacteriia bacterium | reverse complement strand
GCCTCATCGTAGCCGTCCCAGTCAATGCCCGACAGGCACATGAGCTGGTTGAACTGCAAGCGCTCGTCATCCCGCAGGAAGAGAGCAGCATCAGCAATTTTGGCCGGTGAAATATCGGCGTAGGCTTCGACACCCTCGTCGTTGAACCCGAGGGCACCTTCGCCCAGGTGTTCTACCAGCAATTCGTAAATGGCTTTCTGTTCCATGACTCCCATTACTTCCGGTAGGGAATTTTTTTGGCGTAATCACTGACCCATTTGGGGGCCTTGAATTTTCCTTCACGGCCGCGGATTTTGTCCTGCAGGCGCATCAGGCCTTCGATCAAAACTTCGGGCCTCGGCGGACAGCCCGGCACGTACACATCCACCGGTACGATCAAATCGACACCTTTGACCACGTGGTAGCCGTACTTGAAATAGGGACCGCCGCCAATGGCGCAACTGCCCATGGCGATGACCCATTTGGGCTCGGGCATTTGGTCGTAGATCAGTTTTAGACGGGTGGCCATTTTGCCGGTCACTGTGCCCGAAACAATCATCAGGTCGGCCTGACGGGGAGTGGCACGGAAAGCGCCGGCGCCGAAACGATCGATATCGTAACGGGTTGCGCTGGTGGCCATCATTTCGATGGCGCAACAGGCCAGACCAAAGGTCACCGGCCAAATGCTGGACAGTTTGGCCCAGTTGAAAACTTCATCCACGGTGGTCAGGAGGAAGTTCTTGTCATCCTGGTCGTTGATGGTGCGAAACTGCTCGGGAACCTTGAAGTCGAGCATATTCTCCCGGCCGACATCGTATCCTTCGGGGGGAGTGGTGCTATCCCTGCTCATGTGGCGGGAACCTCCTCCTCCGAAACAGTGCCGGAGGTGGTCTTAAAGTCGGTTTTTTCGGCAGGAGTGCGGTCCATCAGCCCTTTGACCCAGTTCAGGTCACCTTTGACCCAGACGTAGGCCAGGCCCACAGCCAGGATGGACAGGAAAATAACCATTTCCCAGAAGACCAGGGCGCCCATCCCCGGTACAGGGTAGAGACTCTTGAAAACCACGGCCCAGGGATACAGGAAGATAACTTCCACATCGAAAATGAGGAAAAAGAGGGCCACCAGGTAAAATCTCACATTAAATCGGACCCAGCTGGAACCAGAAGGCAGTTCCCCGCATTCATAGGATGTCATCTTGGCCGGGCTGGGATTGCTCGGGCGCAAAAGCTTCGCCACACCCAGTGCCAGGCCTGCGAAAACAACTCCGACGATCACGAAAATGAAAACGGTGGCGAAATGACCTTGCACATTGCTGGCAACAGCTACAAACGGGTGCATCAGGCTCATAAAAAATCCCGGTTTTCGTTGGTGTAAAACAGTGGCTGCCAAAATTATGGCAACTGCAGGGCAAATTACATATTTTTAAACCCTTGCTGTCAAGGTATTGTTTGACTGCTGAACTAATAACAGCGATGTGTTCAGTTCACAACAGGTTGCCTTTGCTCAAGAAAGACAACGGGATGCGCCAACTCCTTCCGGGAGGATCCTCCATGATCAAAATCATCGCCGTGGGTAAAATGAAGGACAAAAGGCTCAGCCAACTGGCCGATGATTTTCTCAAACGCCTGCGCCCCATGGCCCCGGTAAAAGTTTTTGAGCTCAAAGACAGCAAGCCGGAAAAAGAAGGCCGGGAGATGGTTTCTCTGTTGGGTTCCCCTGGCGGCAATTCATTGGTTATCGCCATGGATGAAAAAGGGGAAGACCTGACCAGTGCCCAGTTCGCCCAGTTGCTGGCTCGGCACGGGTCGATCAACCTTTTGATCGGCGGGGCCGATGGATTAGGCTCTGAAGCCCGCCAAAGGGCCGATCGCACCCTGCGCCTGTCCAGCATGACCTGGACTCACGAAATGGCACGAGTCCTGCTAATTGAGCAGGTCTATCGAGGATTCAGCATTTTTAAGGGACGACCTTATCATCGCGGTTGATCCAGGGCCCCTTTGACCTATACTATTGGCACTCCGACCCACGAGGTCGGCTTGAAGCATTCCCGACACCGGCCGACAGGAAATTGACGCCATGACTTTTTGCTCTCAATTCAAAGCCCGCCCTTGGCTGGTCGCCTTGATCCTGCTGATGGTCCTGCCTGTCCTGGTCCAGGCCGCCACCCTGGAAATCACCGGCCCGGCCGGCGCCACCGTGGTGATCAACGACCGGATCATGGGTTTTCTGCCCTTGAACGAACCCCTGACCCTGGCTCCCGGCCGATATGATATCAAAAGTGAACTGACCGGATATCTTCCTTTCGAAACATCTATCGTCCTGGACGAAGTGACCGACTGGAAACGCTTGCAGATTCGTCCGGTTATCATGAGCAAAACAACCGCCTGGACCAGCAACCTGCTTTTTGCCGGCCTGGGCCAGCATTACATGGGGAAATCATTCAAGGGATATTTTTTCAACGCGGCCGAAGCCGGTGGCCTGTTGGTAGCCATTGGTGGCGAACTCCAGCGCACCAACTACCGCAAGGACTACCTGCTCCTAAAAGGCAAATACGATTCGGCCATCAATCCCAATGATCTGGAATATTATCAAAGATTGGCCGATGAGGCCTACGCCAACATGGAAGACATGGAGAAGCGGCGCAACACCGGCCTGTTGGTGGCCGGCGGCGCCATCGTCCTGAGCATCCTTGATGCAGTGTTCCTTTTTCCCGGAGCGGAGCTGGGACCCGGCGAGGTTCCTCTGCAAACCGGATCCGTCGAATTTGATGGGCCCGGTTTTTCCGGTAACCAAAACCTTCTGCAAACCGTGCACGCCGGCTACAAGCTGGAATTTTGATTCAAGGGAGCCGTCAAGTCATGTCTTTGAGCAGAAAAATTGCTTTGCAAAAAATATTAGCTTCACGCCGAACATTTGTTCCAGCCCTATTGCTGGCTCTGATTGCAATCACCGCAGCCTCTTTTCTGTCCGGGTGCGAGAGCACTCCCGACACTCCCGTCTACAACAATCCATTCGACCCCAATGGGCCCAACGCGGGCGATCCATTCAATCTCGTGGCCACGGTTGGCGATACGACCATCAACTTGACTTGGGATCAACCCCAGGGTTACAACCTGGTCACTTATGATGTCATGCACAGCACAAGCCTGGTGGAGGAGTTCTTTCCCGTGGGCAGCGTAGAGGCCACCGACGATGCAAAGGCCTTCTTCGAATACATAAACCCCGAACCCACCACCACCCATTATTTCAAAATCCAGGCCTACGATGACTCGGGAAACTTCACCCTTATTTCGCACATTGTGCCGACCTCCGCCGAAGTGCTCTCCCGGGTTGTTGTGAACGACGGCAGCCGCTCCGTGGCTTCTCGTAATATTAATTTGGAAATCAGTGTTACCAGTGGCGACTCCCTGCGCATCAGCCAGACCGGACATCCCCACTCAGAGACTGTTTTGCCTGCCGACATTTCCGGTACTCCTGTAATATTACCCTGGGATTTGGGTTCCGCCGACAGCAACGATACCACCATGACCATCAATGTCGTTTTGCAGTTCGGCAACAACCTGGGCGATACCAACAAGGTTGAATTGGAGCTGGACTTCACACCCCGCCTGGCACTGGTCCAGGGCGGCAACAAGGTGGCCTCCTTGACTCCTCTTTTGTCCATTGAAACCGGTGGCCTGGTATCAATGCGTTTTGCCGGCTCCCGGGAAGAGTTGTCTTCAATGCCCTGGATCCCCGGTGCCGAAACCCATGATCAATATCACCTGGTGGACAGCGCCAACTCCCAAACCATTTACAGTGAATTTTTGGGAGACTTCGGTTTCACTAATTTCCAGCAGTTGATCGTCACACCCGACTTGCTGTTGGAGCCCAGCTTTCACTTGGCCCTTCCCTCTGATCACGTCACCGATGAAAGCATGGTGCGAGGTATTTCCAGCGCCAACGCCCTGCTGATGCGCTTCAGTGAAAGCCTTGATTTTTCCAGTGTTCCCTGGATCGCCTACAGCGACACCACGGTTATAACCCTCAGTCCTGAGCCCGGCGAAAAAATCATTTACGCCCAATACCGCAACGACTTCGCCGATTCTCCTATTCTCACCGACTACGTAATTTACATTGTCCAGTCGGTGGAAGTTGCCATCACCGCCCCCATGGATGGCGACACTGTCAAAGGCGGATCAATGCTGATGGTTCAGGGAACGTCTACGGCTCCGTCCGGTTCTGTTCCTGTGGATTTGGTCAAGTTTGATGGTGGCAGTGGGTTTGAAGACGTCGAAGGCACCAACAACTGGTCTTACAACTGGGAAATCCCTCGCTTTGAGGTGGACACCGACCTGGTCATCAGAGCCCGGGCCTGGGCTGGGGATGATTCCGTTACTACCACCCTGACCTTGGTTGTTACGCAGTTGCTGTTGGGCATTTCCAGTCCTGCCGATGGCGATACGGTGATCAGTGCTACGGATGTGGAAATTTCCGGGTTTTCTGTGGCTGCCACTGGGGGGGCAGCTGTTGATTCGGTTACTGTTACTATTGACGGTGAGTCCATGGTTGCCGAGGGTACGGATTCCTGGGCATTGCATTGGTTTCCTGAGGCTGTTGAAGAAGAAATTTTGAAGGTGATTACTGCCACTGCGTATTCTGGGGTTGATCAGCATAGTGTTTCGAGTAATATTTTGGTCGTGCCTCAATAGCAAAGTGGTTTCTAAATAATGGGGCCGGGAAGTATCCTGGCCCATTATTTTTTCCAACCAAAGCCTCACCTCATCGGTATAAACTCTTGATCCCATCAAAAGTAATATGTTGTGCCGTGGAGAATGTTGCTAGGCCTTCATTGTAATAGCCTT
>JAUUYW010000360.1 GCA_030590265.1 Candidatus Krumholzibacteriia bacterium | reverse complement strand
GTGGACAGGGATATTTCCCAAGCCAGCGAAGAAGAAGATGTCGGGGCCATGAGTTTCCTGGATGATGAAGAAGGCGAGGCCGACAGCGGGTTGGACAACCTGCTGGAGGAATTCACCGGCAAGGAGGCCCGCAAAGGTCGTCGCAAGGAACACCGCTACACATCTCTTGCCGAAGCGATTTCCGCCCTCGGCACCTGGCACAATGGCGAGAACCGACAGGAGTTTGCCGAGGCGCTGACCAACCTGTTGTTCAGCCAGGGTCTGGCTGACAATGTGGCCCTGCTTTTCCCGTCGGGCATTCATCTGCGCAGCACTGAGGGTGAAAACAAAATTCCTTTGGCTGGTGCTCTGGCTCGTCAGTTGGTTGAGTATGCTCGCCCTCTGACCATCCTGGATTTGCATGCCGAAGAACTTCTGGAAAGTGAGACCGCTTTTCTGGAGGAGATGAATCCCGAAGTGATTCTGCCTTTGCTGCAGGATCAACAACTCATTGGGATGATCCTCTTGAGCAATGATGGTCAAGGTCGGGAATACAGTGTCGGGGAGAATTTTGCTTTTGAATTGTTGATGCAGGTTCTCAGTGGGTCGACGGTTGATGCAACAAAGCCCCCATCAGGGCAAGTATCGGAACCAAATAAAGACCTGGTGGAAGCTGTGCAAAGTGTGGCGGCTCATGCCAATTCTGAAACCTCAGAGGATCTGAACGAGATACTCTATCATCTGGCTCTGGAACTGCCCGATGCCGATGATCGGCCCCATTTCTGGCGTATCTTCTGGCGGAATGTGCAAAAGGTCATGCCGCTGAAGGAGCTCGCATTTTTGGCTCCGGAGGCCAACCGTCCCCAGGTCATGGCCGGTCACGGCGCCGGGTGGATGGCTTTTGATTTGGGCCAGGACCGCCTGAAAATGTTTTTCCGTACCATGGAACGACCCGTTCGGGTGGCCAATTTGCCATCGGTGTTCCAGGATATCAAAGACAAAATGACGGCTGCGGGAGTCGATTGGCTGATCAGTTTGAAATGGGATGACCAGTACCAGGGCATGGTTCTGCTGGCGAGCAATCTGGATGGTGTGGAGATGTTCCCCGAAGAGCGTCTCATGCAATTGTTTGAACCCACTGGCCGCTTGTTGGCTCGATTCGACGGTCACAACGACGATGCCGATTTGACCCAAAGCCTGGTGCAGACCTTGATGAAAGAACGGGAGATCCGTTGTTTCGGATCCGATGATATGACCACCAGCATGGTGGATCAACTGAATCTGCTGGCAAAAGAAATGGGTTTTCCACCCGACCAGCATCGGGATCTGATTTACGGTTGCCTGTTGCGCGATCTGGGATTGGTGGGCCAGTCCGACGAGTTGATGGTCGCACCAGCGGACATGACACCAGAGCAGCTCCAGGTTTATTACAAACATCCGGAGCGGGGTCGTGATCTGCTCAGTGAACGGGACTTGCCACAGACCATCGTGGAAGTGGTGGCTTGCCATCATGAAAGATACAATGGACAGGGTTATCCTGAAGGTTTGGCGGGTCGTGAGATCCCGTTGACCGCCCGGATCGTCACCGTGGTTGAAAACTATGTGGCAATGATCATGGGTGTTGGTATGCCAGAGCCGTTGTCTGCCGAAGAAGCCGCCATGAAATTACAGGAAGATGAAGGTGGCCGTTTTGATCCGGATATTGTCACTGTATTTTTGCAGGCGGTGTCGCCGGAGTTGAATAAGTCTGAAGACCATCAGGTTGAGGATTCAAAGCAAGTGCAGGAAGAAGAGTTGCAACCGGTTTCCTGATTCAGGATGCAGGGGCGCTTTCACTGGTCTCCGACACTTCGTCGGTGGCCTTTTTGCGTTTGCGAACCAAACCCGATTTGTTGCGCCGAATGCGTTCCAGTTCGGTGGTGACATCATCCAGGGCCAAACCACGGCGAATTTCTCCATCAAACACCACACTGATAGCTCTGGTCTCTTCGGAAACCACCACCACGATGGCATCGGACTGTTCGCTGATGCCGATGGCCGCCCGGTGCCGGGTGCCCAGGGTATAAGCCAACTCTTCCTGCTCGGTGATGGGCAGAATAACTGCAGCGGCGGCAATTTTATTTTGGCTGATGATCACCGCGCCGTCATGCAGCGGCCCGGGAACTGTGAAGATGGCTTCGATGGTCAGGGCAGTGATTTCAGCATCCAGAATAACGCCTTTTTTGATCCAGTTGTTCAGCCTCACTTCGCCTTCGATGACGATCAGCGCTCCAAGGCCACGTTTGCTCAAGCGGGAAATGGAGGCCAGCAATTCGGCTTCGGCGGGAATCTCGTCGGTTTGGCGGAACATGCCGAACCCTTTGCGCAAACCCAGGTTGGTCAAGGCGGCCCGCAACTCGGGTTGGAAAATGATAATGAAGGCCACCACCCAAACCGTCTGCAAAGTGGCGATGATTTGGCCCACGATGATCATGCCCAGCGTGCTGGCCACGAATGACAGCAACAACAAAAGGCCCAGCCCCACAAACATCTGAATAACCCGAGTATCCTTGATGAAGACGATAAGGCGGTACAGCAAATAGGCCACGATAAGGATATCGAGGAGATCAATGAGTGGGTTGCCGGTTACTGAATTCCACATGGTAACCATAAGTTACCATTGTAAAAGGGGTTTCTCAATGGGGAATTGTGTTTGGAGGATAAAAGATTGTGGGAATGCTCTCGGCCAGCGCCACGGTGAAGGATAATTGGGGAAGGATGGGTAGATCTTTAGGGGGATTCACATCCACTGGCAGATGCAAGACTGTTGTCAGGGGGTGATCGGCACTATTGCGTCCCATCCAAAATCCGGAGGAGAACAGGATCAATGCCAGAACTGCGGCGGTGGAATAACGGAAAGTTTGGTTTCTTCTGAGGTTCTTTTTCGACCGGTTTGTCATGGTCGCCTGAAGGCGAGACAATCCGTTGGTTGGCAACTTGCTTCGACTGCCTGTCTTGTATTTCCCTAATGTTTGTGACATACCTGCCCAAGCCATACGGCATTCGGAACAAACGGACAGATGTTCCTTAAATTCATTTTGCCGTTGTTGGTCCAGATCCTCCGCTGCAAAAGCCGGCAGCCAAGTGCAGATGTTTTTGTGCTTAGTCATAATTGAGTCCTTTGGAAGTTTTCAAGGCCATTGCTTTGCGAAGCAATCCCAAGGTGTGATGCACCCGAGAGCGAAGAGTGCCCTGGGGTTCATTGCAGATGGCGGCCATTTCCGGATAGGTGAATTCTTGACCAATGCGCAGATGAAAAGCAGTGGCGTAAGCCGGTGGCAAGGTGGCCAGAGTGTTGTTTACCAAGTCATCCAGGCAGCGGGGGTCTAGGTCCGAATCCGGTGATTTTGTTGTTCCCATTATGGCGATGGCTTGGCTTGGCCCGGCCAATTCCCGATGTCGTTTGGCAGCGCGCAATTTGTCCAAAGCCAGCCGGCGGGCCACGGTGAACAACCAAGGTTTCAAATTTCCGTTGGGCTGCCAGTTTCCCCGTCCTTCGAAAAGACGCAGGAAGGTATCGTGCAAAATATCTTCTGCGGTATTTCGATCTTGAAGCAAGTGGTGCAGGAAACCCAGCAATGCCGGTCCAAGATTCTCGTAGAGTTGCCCCAGGGCATCTGGATCACCCTGGCGGGCGGACATAGCTAATTGTTTCATCAGTTCCGGTGAAAGCTGATTAGTCACCGAATTTCCTTTTGCCAGTGTTTCAACGCGCCACTTTTTGGAGCAAGCTTTTCCCAGTATTGCAGGATCACTTTCATCATGGCTAGGTCGTGGTGGAAAAAGGCAATTTTCAAACTCTCATCAAAACCGAATTCCATTGTTTGGGT
>JAUUYW010000430.1 GCA_030590265.1 Candidatus Krumholzibacteriia bacterium | reverse complement strand
GTTGCGTCATCTCTTGAGTGAACAGAGGCGCCAACGCTTTCAGACTGGGTTGAGTACGGGTGCGTTCAAGCAATTATTTGATGACATCAGTGTCCTTGTCAGCCTGCAAAGCGGTGACTGGTCCATGCAATGGGAGGCCCAAATAGACAGATTCCGTGAGGCGATGGATTCCAAAACTCGGGAAATCAAGGTCGTCGTTTCCGTTGACCGCCCCTATGAGAAAGCAATGCCCGGTGTGCGTCCTCCTTTAACGGCAGGCATGTTCTGCCGGGTGGAACTTCAGGCACCTGCGCGACCGGGAAGCGTGGTAGTGCCCAGATCCGCAATCCACGGCAGCCACGTATTCGTGATTGACCAGGAACTCCGGTTGAGGAAAAAACAAGTCGTGGTGGATTTTGCCCAGTCGGAATTTGTTGTCATCAAATCCGGCCTGTCAAGTGGAGAAATGGTTGTCGTATCCGATCCCTCCCCGGCCATCATGGGCATGAAAGTCTCGCCAGTGGCAGATGATCGCTTGAAACAACACATAGTGGCCTTGAGCCAGGGAGAGAGGACAAAACAATGATCCGTTTTTTTGTTCGGCATCCCACTGCGGCCAACCTGTTGATGATCGCATTTCTGGTGGTCGGCGCTCTGACCACGCCCCGTATCCTTCGGGAAACGCAACCCGATTTTTCGCCCAGCGAGGTTGAGGTTCGCATTCTCTACCGCGGTGCCACCGCGCAGGAGGTCGAAGAGGTGGTCTGTCGGCGGGTCGAAGACGCCATTGACGGGATCAATTTTGTGAAAGAAGTCCGCGCCGATGCCCGGGAAGGGATTGCCTCGATTATAGTGGAAATGGCTGATGACGGCGATATTCAGACATTTTTGGGCGACATTCAAACGGCGGTTGAGGCCATCGATGATTTTCCGGAGGAAGTGGAAGATCCTGTCATATCGGAACTGGGCCGGACCGATCCGGTCTTGTCTCTGCTTGTGTCAGGCCCCATGAGTGTACCGGATCTGAAGGCCTATGCAGAAGATCTCAAGGATCGGATGCAGGAGTCAGGTGTTTCGCTGATCAAAATCGAGGGATTTTCCGATCATCAGCTTCGGGTTTCCCTGTCTGATGCGGCGCTGCGTCGAATAGGGCTCAGTGCTGCCCAGGTGGCGGAACGCATCACGTCCCAAAGCAGGGACATTCCGCTGGGAACCCTCGAAACACGAGAAAGGAATATTTTGCTTCGTTTTGTTGATCAACGTCGCAAACCTGAGTCTCTGGAAAAGCTGGTCATTCTGGCTACGCCGGAAGGAGGAGAAATTCGCTTGGGTGACATCGCTAAGATAGAGGATCTCTTCGAACGCGATGAAGATAAAATCATGACGGGCGAAAATCGAAATGCACTCCTGAAAATCGAAAAGTCAAAGACCCAGGATGCGATTCGGGTGGCTCAGAAAGTAAAGGCCTTTGTAAAGGACGAGCGTGAGCGTCACCCGCAGATGAAACTGACAATCACTCAGGACCAGACAAACATTCTCAGGGACCGCCTCAATATGCTTATCACCAACGGCACCCAGGGGTTGGTGTTGGTATTTTTCACTATGTGGCTGTTTTTTGATGTTCGAATCTCCTTTTGGGTCGCCATGGGCTTGCCAGTCTCTTTTCTGGGTGCGTTTATTCTTGTCCCCCATGTGGGACTCAGTATCAACATGTTTACCATGGTGGGTCTCCTGATGGCCCTCGGTTTGTTAATGGATGATGCCATTGTGATCGCCGAAAACATCATGGTCCACAGACAGAAGGGAAAATCACCGGTCGCCGCAGCGGTGGCAGGTGCCAAAGAAGTCGGCGCAGGCGTGATATCTTCTTTTATCACAACCATTTGTATCTTGGGTCCTCTGGCCTTTATCGAGGGTCAAATCGGCAAGGTCCTTAAAGTGGTGCCCATGATGCTGATCCTGGTCCTGGCAGTCAGCCTGGTTGAAGCCTTTTGGATTCTTCCCGCCCACCTCAATCACACCATGCACCGCTTTAACCCGAATAGAACAAACCGTTTTCGGCAGCGATTCGATGCCCTCTTTGCTTGGATGCGCGACCGTCTGTTGGGCAGAACCATCAATGTCTTGCTGAAATGGCGATACCTTTTTCTGGCTTCAGTGATCGGAGCATTCATTCTCTCATTGGGTATGGTGGCCTCCGGAAAAATAAAATTTCAAGGATTTCCGGACCTGGAGGGGGATACCGTCATGGCACGGCTTCTGATGCCCCAGGGAACGCCACTGTCACATACCCAAGCCGTGGTGACGCATATCCTGGCCGCCCTGGAACGGACCAATCAGGCGTTCAAGCCGCATCAGTCGGCCCAACAGGATCTCATCCAAAACACCTATGTCCAGTACAATCTGAATACGGAAGCTTTTGAAAACGGCCCCCATGTGGCCACCATCACCGTGGATCTGCTGACCTCGGAAAAAAGATCCGGTACCATTGACGCCTATTTTGCCACTTGGCGTAAAGAAATCGGGGACGTACCGGACGTGCTCAGTTTGACCCTGAGTGAACCGGGGTTCGGACCCGGTGGCCGTCCCATCGAAGTCCGGCTGCGGGGAAGAGACCTGGATGAAATGAAACAGGCCGTGATGGATTTGAAAGGCTGGTTCGACCAATTCGAAGGCGTGGTGAACCTGGCCGATGATCTCAGAACCGGCAAACCTGAACTGCGAATGCGCCTGCGGGAAGGGGGTTATGGGATCGGCATCGATGCCGCAGATATCGGCCGCCAACTGCGGGCTGCTTTCCAGGGTCTTGAAGCCGATGAAGTCCAGGTTGGGCCAGAATCCTATGAAATCGACAACCAGCTCGCCCAGCACGCCGTTGCTCATGACCATCAGCACCACGCCGGCGGTCTTGAGCCCCAGGCCGATGGCCAGCGCCGTGGCCGGGATGGTCAAGATGTTCATGACAACCTCCATCCCGCGGCCGTAACGCTGGCGCATGAAGTCCACCAATGTCACCAGGCGCGCCCGCCGGCCGATAGCCGGGTAGATCCAGTACCAGGGGGTGACGAAGAGGAAGGCCAGCGTCAGCCAAGCGCCCGAGAAGCCGCCCTTGAAACAGGCGCTGGCGATGGAGATGGGGTGGTTGGAGCTGGTGCTGCCGCCG
>JAUUYW010000465.1 GCA_030590265.1 Candidatus Krumholzibacteriia bacterium | reverse complement strand
CCTTTCGGGCCAGGTCGATCTCCATGATGATCATGTCGTTGGTGAACAAATCGCTGTCTGGGGGAAAGGTATCAAAAACCGCGACACCGATGCGCTCTTGATCAGGTGTGATGAAATCGTATTGCTGATTGTAGTGATTGTCCTGAAGGAAAACTTGCACTCCATGGCCAACAATCATTTTGGTCCCGGACAGAAAACTCTTCAGATCGATGCCGTCCATCAACTCCTGTATATTTGCCGCTGATTGGGAATCAAAGGGATCAACTCCCACCACGGTAAAATACTGCCCATTCGGTTCGTGGTAATACCGCCCAAAGACCCTGGGCACGGCAGCCCGCACCCCAGCGATGGTGCCAATATCCAGGGCCCAATCCACAGGCAAATCAACAGCCTTACCACCACGCACCTTTTGCACGATGAGATCAGCCTGCAAGTCCAGGGTATGACTCACATCCCGACGAATGGCCGAGGCCAGAAACATCACCGAACACAGCAAGGTGACAATGAACACGGCCATCAGCATCACCGCGGCATGCCGGGCACGATGGCGATGCAACGAAAGAAAGAGAAAATTCCAGAACGCACTACTGAGCATAGACAAAGTCCATGGTGCTGAGAGGCCTCATGCCGGGAAACAGAGCGCCGGACCCATTGTCCAACATCCGCCAGCGGGATTCGAAATAGGGAACCGCAAGAGAACTGCCTGGTAACGCGGCAAGGGCAGTTGTTTGGTGGCTTGCAGCCCCGTCCACCAGGACCAGGGCCAAGCCTACTCCGAGAAGTAAAAAAACCGCCAGGTAGGATTTAGTAAGGCCGGTCATGATGACTTATTTGTCCAATCCGTGAACCAGGTCCTTGGTGATCTCATCAAACCTTACAATGGAATCGCCCGAGTGATCCTTGCTGAAGGTTTCGGCTTCATCTTCGGTGCGGAACGGAATCAACTCATTGCCCATGGGACCAAAAACATTGGAGCCGATCACATACCAGGCTCTGTGGGCATCCATGGCCTTGAGATTGTAATAATCGGAAACATTGATTCTGACCATTTGCCCGGCTTCCAAAGGCACATGATAGCGATCAGGCTCAAAGTAAAACTTCATCATGTCCTTGACGCCATCAAAGTAATAATGAACACCCTCGTTGGTGATGATTTCGGCAGTCCAATCGGGATACAATGCCGCGTACATTCCGCAAACAGGGCATTTGGCTTTTTCCGGAACCTCAATTTTCTCCGTGCTGATACCATCGGTGCTCTCGCGACTGATCAAGTAGATGGCCACCGCCTGATACTGCCCGTCTTTGAGCTCGCCGCAGGTCTGGTTGGCTACCAGGTGGGTTTTGGCTTCGGCGATGGATGAAAAAGCAGGCAGGTCGGCATCACCACACATGGTTTCGAAAATCTTGCGCCCTTTTTCAGCCGCGGATTTGCGCTTCTTGGCGATCATTTGGTTCTCTTTGGCCAAGGCTTTGCTGGCTACCGCGAAGGCTGCTTCAAAGGACATGATTTCCCCGCCATGGTCGCTGGCAAAAGCTTCCGCATCCGCTTTTTCAGCAAAGGCATATTTGCTGGTCATGGTCATGGTGCCTTTGACATCGCTGCCGACCACATAATGGGCCTTGGCTGCGGGGATGAATTTCAGTGATGTGAAATCCACTACCTGGGCTTTATCCCTCGCACCGTTTAATTCGGAATTAACCTCGCTGAAACAATGCAGAGAGCAATACTGTTGATCGCCCAGGGCATGAGATGTTTTGTAAAATTTGACCAAATTCATGCCACAATTGGGGCAGTAGAGTTTCCCGGGGCCCGATTGCAGGAGTTGGGCCTGATCTGCCGGGACCGTTTGGGGCATTTGGGCCAAAATCGTTGAGGCGGAAAGCAACAGGATCAGCAGGATACCGAGGAAAGGGTAGGTCTTCATTAAAATCCCCTTGTTTTTATAGGCATTCACCTATGTAACCTGTGGCATTTGATTGTGTTAGGAAATTTAGCGATTTAAGTGGACAATAACAACCATATTTTGGATTCAGGGAATTTGAAGGAAAGTGTCTGACCATATTTTTCACTGCTCCCACCTGCAAGTCCTACTATTGGTAGAGGATTTGTCCAATTTGGTGTATAATAATAGTAAACAACATATTATCAGACAGTTAACGGCTTCTTTGGGGGAAGAACCGAATGAGCATCGATTTCAAAATATCCAAAGATGGCAACATCCTCTTTTCCCGTTTCAAGGGAATCCTTGCTGACCACACCTTGGCTGATTACGCCCATCGGCTTTTCCATGAAGGATATCTGGCCAATCACCAACGGGAATTGGTGGATGGCAGCCTGATCACCAATGTCACCTTGACTCAAGCCGGCTCCAAACACCTGGAAAATCTAGCCCGAAACAACCTCGAGCTTCTTACCAACTACCGGGTGGCCATGCTTGCTTCCTCAGATTTGGTCTTTGGCATGTTCCGCATGTGGGAAATGAAAATTGATGACATTGGTTATGAATTGAAGGTTTTCCGCCACCGAGAAGAGGCCATGACCTGGCTTTTGCGCCCATTTCCGGCCCCTTCCAATCAACCCTAACTTTACACTCCCCCCAAAAAGTGATACTTTGCCGCCCATATAGTTGAATGTCCGGCGACTCTCCGGAATCCCCCTCCCCGTCATCCCGAAAGGCCAATATGGCTCAGCAATACATTTTCACCCTGACCGGTCTCAAAAAGATCGTTCCTCCCAATCGCGAAATCCT
>JAUUYW010000462.1 GCA_030590265.1 Candidatus Krumholzibacteriia bacterium | reverse complement strand
GGGCGCAATGGCATATAACTTTCCACCCGGTGTTCTTCCATGCGGTTGACCCGTTTGCGACCCTGCGGTGTTAGCCCGGCATCCAGAATATAACCAGGCATGTCCTTGGCAGGCGGCAGCCCCATCAGAGCCAAAAAAGTGGGGCAGATGTCGAGCAAATCGAGATGACTGAATGATTTTCCGGCCTCATACAACGGGCTGCGGACCAGGAATATCCCCCACTCGCTGTGTTCGGCTGTGCCTTTCTCATTGCTCGAGCGGGGACCGTAAAAACCGTGATCCGATAGAACGACAGCTTGGCGGTCAGGTGGGAACCAAGTCAGAACTTCGCCTGTCACATCGTCCGACCACTCGTAATATTTCTCAACCACTTCACTAAAAATTTCCAGTTTTTCAGGAGTGTGACGATAGTGGCCTTTGTCCGGGACGAGGTATTTGTAAAAATAGTGGCTGATCATGTCGGGCCCGCGCAGATAAAAGAAGAACAGGTCAAACGGATCACCTTTGGCCAGCTCTCGACTGATAGCCAGATAAGTCATATCCGCCGCCAAAACTCCCGTCAGCTTATCAAATTCAGCAGAATACTTTTCCCGGGCAATGGACAACTTGTCGGCAGGGATGAAACGGGAGAGTTGTTCATCAGTAATATCCTCAGGGTTCACCCTCAGGGACAGGACCTGATCAGCCAGGGAATCGGGATAACACAAACCAGCCAGGGGTTTTTCCCTGGTTCGACCGAAAGGAACGTAATCACTCACCATCACCCCGTTGATAGGGCGGGCGGGATACGTGGTCCACATACCAACCACCGAAGTGGAAAGGTCGGCGGCACCCAGAATGTCCCACAAAGCCGGCGCATACCAGGCACTGCTGGTCACCGGTTTCTGATCGGAACCTTTGACAAAATTGGCGATGCCGTGAACTTCGGGCAATACGCCGGTGCAGATGCTGGCCCACAGCAGAGGCGATTTCTCCAGGGGGTAAAATGTTTTCATCCGGCCATGGGTGGACTGGGTCATGAAGTTGGCCAGATGGGGCAGGCGGCCATCCTCCACCATGGGCTTCAGCAAGCGCCAGTCAGCCGAATCGAGGCCGATGACGAGCAGTTTGTTGGCCTCCTTGTTGTTGGAGGCAGATTTGTCCCCACCAGAGCATCCGGCCAAAAGAACCAAAGCCACCAGCAGCACCCACAACCCTCGCGTTTTTCGCGTTTTCATCACATACCCATCCTAGAGAGAGACTTTCAACAAATCCTTCAAAAGCAAGCCGGCCAACAGGGAAAAGACCATGAAAGCCACCAACCAATTCATTTCCAAACCCAGGTACCGGGTTTCACGATCCGGCCATTGGATTTTCAATCCCGTCAAACCGGCGCTGGCCGACATATCCGGTGCGCCTGGATACAGCAGGATGCCCAGAGCCGTGTTCTCGTTGCTATCATGCAGCCGAGGCAATCCTTGGCCCACCATCAATTCGTTGGAACCTATCAAACTTTCATCACGCAAAAAGCGCAATTCATGGGTTCCTTCAGCGGTGGCGAGCAAACGCCACGACAAAGTTCCTGCGCGTTCATTTCTTACCGGCCCCGCCGCTACTTCCACACCGGTAGGGGTTTCCAATCTGATATCCTGCAAACTGGCCCGTTCGTCACTCGATACATTGATGGTGAGCACCGTCTCCTCACCCACTTGCAACGGTCGCTGGGCGTAGCGGCCCTCCAGTTGTCCAAGGGTCAGAACCATGGGGATGGTCAAAGCCACCAGTGCCGGCAGCGTGAAACCAAGATAGCGCAGGTTGGCCTTGGCCAGGTCTCCTTGAATGCGAGACAGAATTCCCAGGTGATCCTGGTACAAACCCATTTCATAAATGTGGCCGAAGAGTTTGTCGCGTGTGACCTGAAGACGATCCTGAGGCGTGACAGCTTTGAACAAGAGCAAAGCCCATACTGCCGTTATGGCGCTGATGAAAATCATGCCCAGCGCCGGTGCGGAAGCAAACGGAGCCATCAGCAGGTCAAAGACCCAACTCACTGCTCCGGTGATTGCCCGCACAACTGAGATCATGAAATGTAGCCCAGTCCCTGCATGCGTTTTTTGATTTCCTCTTCGCTGTCACCGGCACCCTCGAACTTGCTGATTTCGCGTTCCAACACGTGCTGCACAAACTCTTCAGGTGTCGCGTAACCGGCGATGACTGAATATTTTTTGACCTTTTCCAAAAGATCCTTGTCGATTTTGATTTTGCTGCCGCCAAACATCAGCGGTCCCCTTTCTTTCGAGGCGCGAACAAATCGCCGCCTACCATTTCCGCGGGTGGAGTGATGCCAAACAAATTCAGAATGGTCGGGGCCATATCAACCAGAGCTGGATTCTCCCGCCGAACAGGCCGGTTAACCAACAAGATACCAGGCACTTCATCAGCTGCGATGCAATGATCACCACTCCATTTTAACATATTATCCATAAAGACAGTGTCCGTCACTTTGCCCAGAGCCGATTCATTGCTGCCACGCCATCCCCGATGGTAACCGACGATGATGTCCGGCCCGGTGTCGCGCAACGGCCCGTGGTACACTTGGTCCGCGCGGTCGGCCACTTTGATGGCCAGCTGGCCCGACTTGGGATCCACTACCGCTTCCAGTTCCCTTTTCAGTTCCGCCAACAAGGCATTCTTATCTGCTGGGTCGACGATGCCATCGCGTTCACGCCCGGCAAGGTTGATGTAAAGCCCATTGATACCAATGGCATAAGCTTTCGTTCGCGACCAATCGATCCCCAACAG
>JAUUYW010000337.1 GCA_030590265.1 Candidatus Krumholzibacteriia bacterium | reverse complement strand
TCCGAGAGACGATCCTGAGGATGATTGACCCTAAATGGGGCGACCGAACCCCCATCGGGCAGCTCCAGGACCTCATTTTCAGACCACTCGGTAACTTCCAGGGAACGACTGCGCGGATCCAGCCAAGAGCCGTAGATATCCCGCAATTTGGCCAACAGAGCTTTGAGACCCACCGGACCAAACAACCGCAGGGGCTGCTTATTGCTGCAAACGGGGGAATGGGAGGCAAAGAGCAAGGCAATCAGGTCTGCGCTGTGGTCGGGGTGCAAGTGGGTCAGAAGAACAATGTTGATTCCATCCACTCCGAGAGGTGCCAGATCCGATTTAACCAGACGCACCAATGCTCCTGGACCTGGATCCAGAAGCAGTTGTTGGTTGTCCACGCCGATCCAGTAGGCTGCAGGGCAGTGTGTTGGTGTGGGCACGGCTCCACCGGCACCCAGAATGTGAAAGTTAATCATGAGGATAAAACAACAGATTCGAGGCGGAACGTCAAGCTGGGCGGTGGTGTATAAATAAGATGGGCCCACATTTCTGGACAGAATCACCATCTATCCGTATCATAGTCCGGTTTCCAGCTTTAATTTACTGTTTGAAAGGACAGGCATGATTTTTCGAAATGAACGTTGTTTTTCTTATCGATCCGCTGTTTGCCTATGGGTGCTGCCATTGCTGATGGCCATGATGATCACCGGCCCGGTGTGGGCTCAAACCCAGGATCAATCCACTGAAGAGAAAATTCTCGAGCTGACAACCAAACTCGAGGCCGACCCAACTGATGGCAAAAGCTGGAACGACCTGGGCGTGCTCTATGCTCAGGAGGGTCATTTCGACAAAGCCCGCGATGCTTTCATCCACGCTGTTCAAACCGCCCCCCAGGAAGGTGATTTTCACCGCAACCTTGGTTTGGCCTTCTCCCGCCTGGATAATTTTCAAATGGCAGTGGCCGAGTTCGAAGCCTACCGTCGCTTCGATGCCTTGGGTGGTATCGATTACTGGCGATTGATTGGTGGCGCACAGGTTCAGGCCGGTCGACCTGACGACGCTCGCAAAACCTACAACGAAGGCATCAAGGATTTGGGACCCCAGCTGGGTGCCGAAGGTTTGCGATTGGTGCTGGCCCTCAACAAACTCGAGTCCGAAGCCGGCAATGAAGAAACCGTGCGGCAGTTGCTGAAGGATCACACCCCGGCTGCCCTGGCTTTGATCAAACAGGCCCGGGACGAGACCGAAGACGGTTACATGGAAGCCAAGTCCATCGTGCACAACCAGGTGGGCCAATTGGTGGAAGATGGAAAAATCATGGAGCAATCGGGTCTGTTCACCGAAGCGGCGGAAAATTACAGTGAGGCCTATGACATGGCCCCGGAACGGGACGACCTGCTGCCCCGTCTGGTTGATGTTTACCTCAAGGATGGCCAAAGCATGGATGCAAGGGTGGCAGCCCGCCTGGCCCGCGACGACCATCCGGAAAAGGCCGGCACCTGGATTGCCACGGCCAAGGTTCACGAGAAACACGATCGGCTGGATGATGCCATTGATGCTTACAAGAAAGCCTATGAAATTGATCCGGAGATTGAAGACCTGCGGGTGGCCATCGGCAATTTGTTGATGAGGCAGGGGCGGGACAAGGAAGCGTCCCAGTATTTGAAAGAAGGAGTGCGCGCCGGGGAAACCAACCCGAAAGTGGTTTATAATTATGCCGTCAGCCTGATGCGGGAGAAGAAATTCCACGCGGCCATTCCATCGTTGAAAACGGTGACTCGTGAACTGCCCGAAATGTACCAGGGATGGTTGGCCCTGGCCCAAAGCTACCAGCAAACCAAACAGTATACCAAAGCGGTGGCACCCTACGAAAAGGCCTACGAATTGAACCCCGATCCCAAGCTGCTTTTTCATCTGGCTCGATGCGCCCAGAAGAGCAAGCAGTACGACAAATCCATCGCCGCCTATGAAGGGGCCCTGTTGGATGATCCGGGTTACGTGAAGGCCCGTTACAACCTGTCGCTGACTTTCATGGATGCCAAAAAGTATGAAGAGGCGGTGGACTCTTTCAAAAAACTGGTCGAGCTGGAAGGCGATTCCTATCGGGCCTATTACAGCATGGGGTTGAGCTATTATTATCTGGGTTTGCATGACGAGGCTCTCGAAGCCTACGACATGGCCCTGGAACAAAAAGAAACAGTCAATGTCCTGAACAACATTGGATTGGTGTATGATGCCATCGGTGATAAAAAAGCAGCCCAACGGTATTACAAAGATGCCAAGGCCCTCAAGGGGGGAAAGTAGCATGACCCTGAAATTGAAACAGCGACTGTTTGCTACCATGCTGGTCATGTTGGGTTTGAGTTTGCTGTTGCCTGTTTCGTGGTCCCAGGCTGAACCCATCCATGCCAACGATATGCCAATTTTGAGTATGGACACCACCTTCCCGCGTCTCAGCAAAGAGGAATTGGTGGAGAATGGTTTTCCCGATCACATGCATTCATACTGGTGGTCGTCCTGGGAAATCCTGACTGCGGATGACGGCACCAGCTATGGCCCTGGCGCTTTTTGCAAGAGACGACAATTGGTCCCACGGGAGGGATTGTTTGTAGAGCCGGGGCGCAACAGCTTTGGGAATTTCATCACTTTGCAAAACGAGGCCTACAAACCCTGCGACATGCTTACCATGCTCGAAAATCTCGATTGGGCTTACCGTGATTTGTCCGAGATGCTGGGGATGGTCGTCACCGATACCCTGACGGTGCTGAGCCCGGACAACATTCCTGATTACCGGTCCCAAACGGGCCTCGGTGTTTGGCGCTTCTACAAGTTGGATGGCAATTCTTGCATCATTGAACCCTACGGCACCTTGCAGGCCCGCACCCTGGAGGGACACGCCATCTTCATGCTGGTGACTGACTGGTTGCTGAACCAAGGCCTGCCAGTGGAGTTGCCCACCTGGCTGCATTTCGGTCTGATGGAATACATGAGTGAAGATGGGGTTCACCTGGTCAACTACATGATGGAATTTCGATCCCAGGGACCTTTCCTCTATTCACCGATCCTGGTGAATCATATCCTGAGCCAGCCGCCGGACCTGGATCCGGGCAAAGATCGTGAAAATTTCCGTCGCGCCAGTTACAGCGCCTTTCTGATGGTTTGGGAACTGGTGGAAAACCGCGGGGGCCTGGATGCCATGCGGGAATTCCTGGTTCTGGTCAGTCAGGGTGTGGATATGGAGAAGGCCAGCCAGAAAGTTTATGGACTCGGCATCGAAGAACTTGCAAATTCCCTCGATCCCGTCGTTCTTGGCGAACCCATTGGTGACAATACCCAGAGTCGCAAACCGACCCACCCGCCTCAGGAAAGGTAACTTCCAAATGAGCAACCCCAATTCCCCCCGAGTCCGTTTTGCTCCCAGCCCCACCGGTTTTCTGCATGTGGGAGGGGCCCGCACGGCTCTGTTCAATTGGTTGTACGCCCGCAGTCAGGGTGGCGCTTTTGTTCTGCGCATTGAAGACACCGACCAGGAACGCAGCACCGAAGAATCGTATGCTGCAATTTTGCGCGGCATGGAATGGTTGGGCATGGATTGGGATGAAGGCCCCAACAAGGGTGGCGATTTTGGTCCTTACCTGCAGAGCGAACGCCTGGATATTTATCGCAAGCATCTGGAAACCCTGGCCGAAGGCGGGCATACCTACAAGTGTTTCTGCAGTGCCGACGATCTGGAAGCCAGGCAGGAAGAAATCGAAGCTGATGAAGGCACTTGGGCTGGTTATGACGGACAGTGTCGTCATCTGACTGCTGAAGAAATTGCTGCTCAAGAATCTGAGGGCATTCCATTTGCCTGGCGTCTGCGCACTCCTGATGAGGGTAGTACTTTCTGGTACGACATTGTGCTCGACAAACTGGAATTCCAAAACGAATTGCTGGTGGATCGGGTTATTTTCAAGGCCGATGGTTTTCCCACCTATCAGTTCGCCGTTGTGGTGGATGACCACGACATGGGCATCACTCACGTTTTGCGCGGCGATGACCATGTGAGCAATACGCCTTTCCAGCTCATGATTTACAATGCCATGGAATGGAAGGCTCCCAAGTTTGGTCACATGCCCATGATTCTGGGCCCGGATAAGAAACGT
>JAUUYW010000550.1 GCA_030590265.1 Candidatus Krumholzibacteriia bacterium | reverse complement strand
GGTGTTTTTGCATCGGGCGGGTGTTACCAAAGACGTCACCAAACCAGGTGCCTACGCTGGCATTCCATTCCAACCCCTAGGCGATTATATGCGAGGTCAGGCCGCGGTCAGGAAGGTTGCCGAAATGCGGAAGAGACTGCAAAAACTTGAGGCCAAGATGGTTGAGCTGGAAGAGAAATAGTTATTGGCCGGGATTTGGTATGGGCTGGTTCTTTTAAGCTGGCAAAGTGGGCTTTTTCAACTGTAGAGGATAGTAAATTCAAACACATAGTTCCCCCCTTTTGACCGAAAGTAGACCCCATTCTACTACATTTTCTGAACAGCCTCAATTCATTCTTGCTGCAAAAACCCGGCAACCCACCCAATCTTGGCCCATTCTGCCATTTTCGCTGAATTCCAGACACACCCCGGTCTCAACCGGTTTCAATGCCATCCGGAAATCACTGCTGACATTTATCTGCTCTGGTGTGATTCAGTTCCAGGTTTCGCCCGGTGCCTCGGTCGATTGATCCATATCCGGCCAATCGTTCCCCTGGTCAAATTGGGTAACCTGGTCAAAATCCAGATCCATCTGAGGTGGCGCCCGGGCCGGTAGGACCGCCGGTGGATCGGTCGGCTCTCCTACATGCAAGAGTATTTTCTCTACCACCGGAGGTTCCATGATGAACGCGATCAGCCGCATGGGTTGGCCACATTTTGGGCAAGTTAGCGGCAAGCATTCATAGATCCTCGCCAACAGCATTGCCCAACACCGGGCCGCTGCCTGCCGAACCCTACCCTGCGACTTATCAACCAGTGGATCCTTTTGATCGAGGTCCATCTTATCCCTTGCCTCGGTCAACAGCTGCAAAGTCGCACCCGATGGCCCCGCTGTTTCAATCACCGCCTTCCGTAATTTTGCGTTCGGCGCCAACACTCCACAATATCGATGTTTGTGTATCCGAGGTGGAGTAATCAGTTTTGATAATCGGTCCAGCAATTCCAGTGGCGTGAGAACCAGTTCAGTCCGGCCATCCACCGTTGGTTTACGGAGCGAATAAACCAAAGTCTCATCGTTCAACCGGCCCAGTCGCTCCTGACTCAATGGTGGCCTGGCACAGTAGCGGACCAACCGCTCCAGACCGTGACGGTCCCAACTCGGTATTGTCACCGAGGCATGTATCGACCAACCACCAGCATGGTCAGCACTGTCCATGGTGTGGACCGCCACAACATCAAGATGACCGTGGCGGTGCAACCAGCGTAGGCCGCGTTTGCGCATCTTTTTCTGAACTGCCAGAAAATCTTCATCATCAAGATCAAGTGCGGGATGAAACTCAGCCTCATTATCCTCGCTGGCGGAAAAAACACCATCAGTTATCAGAACGTGGTAATGGATATGGGAATTAAGATATCCCCCGAAGCGGTGGACAAAAGCAACAGCCCCAAATCGGGAGCCAGCTGGGGCACCCGGACTGCGTTGCCGAATGGTGGTTTCTACTGCGCGCAGGAAAATCCCGAGCAGACCACTGACCACTTCGGGCTTGGTTTTCATATGCCATCTGACCCGTTTCGGCACCGACAAAACCCATTGGCGGAACTGAACGCGGGGCAATACATCATCTACCATGTGAGCGGCAGTCTCCACCATGCGGCGGGTTGAGCATGACGGACAAATATCCCTCCCTTTACAACTGAACGCCACCATGAAATCATGACCACAACCAGCACAATAAGCTCTGGCAAAACCATGACAAAGCAGGCCACATTTTAGATACTCACGAAAAGCTGCTTCAACATGAAGGGGGATGCGGCCTCGAAAATCATCCTGCTCATCATTGACAACCAGGTAAGTTTCCAGGTTCTGACGCACTGTT
>JAUUYW010000137.1 GCA_030590265.1 Candidatus Krumholzibacteriia bacterium | reverse complement strand
GCAACTGGTCGTTGTCTTTGCGTCCGCCACGCATGTCCATTTTCAATGTGAGTTTCAGCAGCAGCGCCAGCCAGTCCTGGAGCCGCAAAAGCAGCACGGGCCAATTTTACGTGGAAGACACGGACACTACGGGACATTTCGAAGATTTTGATGATCTGAACGAAGACACCAATACAAGCCTGCGATTCAGCGCCTCAGTGGGGACAGGCTTGTATGGGCTCTTCCCCGTCAACATGGGCCGGTTGAAAACCCTTCGCCATACCTTGCGCTTGAACAGCAGCTACAGCCTGACTCCCGGGCTGGCCAACGGGCGGCAACTTCACGGCACCAGCATTGGGCTCTCCATGTCCAACCGATTTGATTTGAAATATCTTTCCGGTGATGCTGATTCCACTTTGACCGAGAAAAAGCTGGATGGTCTGATCGATTGGAGTCTGAGCACATCCTACAGTCCCAAGAGGGCCGTGGGCACCCGCTGGGGGAATATCAGCAGCAACCTGACTATCAAGCCAGGTCAGAGCAAAGTCCTGCGGTTGAAAGTCTCCAATTCCATTGACCCGAAGAACCTGTCTCTGCTGTCGACCCGTTTCAATTATGGTCTCAGTTTTTCCGGTCGGGCCGATGTGGGCGCCGTGCCTGAAGAACCGGAGGCCAGGCGCAGTGAAAAAATTGGTCGTCTGGGTGAGATTCAGAAAACTCCGGTCGATACACTGGTGACCGATGATGAATTTTTGGATCAGGGTTACGAAGACAACCCTGAAGAATTTTTTGACGGCGAGGAGAGTTCTTTTTACGATTTCTATAACCGCCAGGGAAGACAAGAAGGCAAGGATACGAACGACCCCACCGAAGGTGGACGCTTCATTCCCTTCAATCTGAATGCATCGTTTTCCTACAGCTACAACAACCTTCAACACCAGCGGCGGGCCAGTGGTAACCTCGGTATCCGGGCCACCCTGACCCGCACCTGGCAATTCAATTACAGTGGTTCTTTTGATTTGGTGACCGGTGCTCCCATCCGGCAACAATATGGACTGAAGAAAGATCTGCATTGCTGGGCCCTGGAATTCAACCGCACCATCAGCAATGTCAATTCAGAATTTGGGTTTCGCATTTATTTGAAATCCATTCCTTCTCTCAAATTGACTCGTGGCCAGGAGGGCAACATGGGAAGCCTTGGCAGCGACTTCGGTGGTTTTTAGAAAAATATTCGAAAATGGCGAAAAACCGCACCAGCACTGGAATATCGACGAAAAAGTATTGACAACCTTCTTATTCATGGGATAAATGAGAAAACGAAAGGGGGTGAGACGAATGAATAAAACTGAACTCACCGATAAACTGGCCAAGAAAACCGGAATGAGCAAAGCAGCTTCGAAGCGCGCCATTGATGCGATTTTTTCCACTGCTCCACGGGAAGGAATTATCGCCAGCGCGGTTGCCAAGGGTGACCGGGTCCAAATTACCGGCTTTGGGTCGTTCGAGCGCCGTAACCGAAAACAACGCACTGGACGCAACCCCCAAACAGGTGAATCGATCACCATCTCGGCGGCAAAATATCCTGCTTTTGTGGCGGGAAAGAGCCTGAAGGAAAGAGTCAAAAAGTAGACTTGGACCTGAGTTGTTCGATTTTGCAGTTGGATTGACATAAATGGGAGGATGGCTAGGGCTGTCCTCCCATTTGCGTTGCTATATTCTCCGAAACGGTTGCTCCTGCTTGCAGGATCATTTATAATACTCAGTGGGAACTTCCTGCCGCCGATGGTATTGAATGCAATTCCATGCCATTGCGGCTGTTTTTTGCCGTCAGGGGGATTCCTGGGGCGGCCTGATTTCTTTGATTCTGGGGAAAGGTTTTGAAATGACCAAGCTAATGGGATGGTCCGGCTTGCTGGGCCTGTCAACTGTGATTCTTCTTTTGCTCGTCTCGACCACGGGGCCTGGAGGCAGCTCCAACAGCAGCGCCTTTGCGGCCGACCGCGGGACCTGGAAAAATGTTACGGTTTTGTATCTCAACGATGTGAAGGGTAAAATCGACCCCTGTGGCTGAAAATCCAAGCAGCGTGGCGGGGTTGCCCGGAGGGCGACCTACTTTGACTCTGTTTGGAATGAAGACGTGCCTGTTCTGATGCTCGACGGCGGGGACCTCATGGGTAAGCGCAATAAGAACGATCAGCATCAAACCAGGTTTTTATGTGAAGTGACCGGCGATTTCGGTTACGACGGCATTGGCCTGGGTGAAGCGGACTTGAACTACGGTCTGGATTTTCTGAAGGAAATGATCCAGAAATACGACCTTCCCTACACCAGCGCCAACGTGGTGGACCGGAAAACCGGCGAGCTCATCCTGCCCGAATACCTGGTGGTGGAAAAGAACGGCATCAAATTTGGCCTGGTCAGTGTGTTGGGGACAAGACACAAGATCATCACCATGACCAACACCGACAGCGGTCTTGAAGTCAAAGATCCAGTGACCACCCTGCGGGATGTGCTGCCGCGCATGCGCAAAGAAGTTGATACCATCGTTCTGCTGGGACACCTGGGCCAAGGCGACACCGATACGGTGGTTCGTGAGGTCAAAGGCATCGACATTTGCATCATGGGCCACACCCATCGGATTTTGAAATCCGAACGCATCGTCGAAGACACCATTTTTCTGGCGGCTCCCCATGAAGGACGCTATGCCGGCCGCGCCGACCTCTTTATCGATGATACCAACGGTAAGGTCATGGCTGTTGAGGTGGAATTGACCAGCTTGGATGAAGCCGTGGAAGACGAGCCCGAAATGGCCCTTCGAGTGGAAGGCTACAAAGCCAGCTTTGAAGAGTATAAATTGGCCAAACGGGCGGCTTTCCCCCGGGATTTGGGATCGGAAAAAGAATCTTATCTTGGCAGTCGATCCTGCAAAGGCTGTCATGAAGACACCTGGGCGGCTTATACCGAATCCTCTCACAGCAATGCTACTTCCAGCATTCGGGCCAAAGGCCAGGCCAAGGAACCTGAGTGCATCCTCTGCCACACCACCGGGTATCGTTACAAAAACGGTTATGCCGAGGAACGTCCCTTCAACCAATTGTCCAATGTGCAGTGCGAGGCTTGCCATGGTTATGGAACCGAGCATGCCCGGGACGGAAAGTGGTTGGCTCAGGCCCAGGATTCCTGCGTGACTTGTCATGACAAGGAAAACAGCCCCGAGTTCGACTATGCTACCTATTGGGAAAAGATCAAACATTAGGAGCGGTGCAGGTCTTGAACAACTTGTATCATGATTGGAACGGCCGACCATTGGTGTCGGCCGTTCGTATTCTGACCGTGGCTGTGGTCGCGTTGATGGTCATGGCGGCTCCGGTGGCAGCCCTGGACCTGTTTACCCTGTGGCGGCAACCGGAAATTCCTTTGCACATATCAGAAGGCGACTGGGTTGATTATCGCACCCAGGTGATGGCCGGTGGTCGCCGTGAAAGCGGGATTACCCGAGTGGCCTGTCTCAGTCTGGCCGATGGTTCGGATGACCATTCCTTACTCCTGGAGTTGTTGCCCCTGGAGGAACAACCCGATGGCACTCTGCTGCCTGTTCCAGGCGAGGGGGCCAGGGTCCGTCTTTCCAGGGATATTTTACAGCGGCAAGGACCCTTGCTGGCTTCGGTTATTTCGGTGCGGCATTGGCAGGATGGCCAAGCCAGGGATATTTCGCCCGAGGAACTGCGCGAAGATCCGCTCATTTCCACCTCCTTCCAAACGGATTTCCAGCCCGATGAGGTGTTCAGCGAGCATTCTACCACCCGGGTGGTGGCAGGTCGGCAGTTCACTTGCCGGCAGTGGATCCTGGCCAGTGCCGATACCCAATCTGTGAGAATGCCTGCCGGAGAAATGATTCAGATTTCCACCCGGGAAATCGCAGCCGCCGTTCATGAAGATATCCCTTTTTTGGGTCTAGCCTATGCCTCGGAGAGGGTCCGGGCGGTGTCGACTCTGGATCCACCCAACCGAAATATTCCCCTCCCACCGGCCCGGATTCGGGTAGAGATGATGGAATTGGTGGATTTTGGCCATGATGCCAAACCTCATTTATCAGGTGGTCATTGACCCTCCAGGGTGATCAGTGGTATACTCCATCCATGTTTTCCAGCGATTTGAAACAATTCAGGACCGAAGCCCATGAATTCCTCCTCGGTCAGGACAAGCCTCTACCAACTCCGGCCATAGCCCGGAGACTTTTTGGGGCCCGGCGCCATGAAATGCCCGAAACCCAGGTGGTGGTCAGGGCACTGTTGAGCGCCGATTCCCGGTTTGTGGAAACCCATGATCACTGCTGGACTGTTTTGGGCTCCAGTATCCTGCAACAGAGCCTCGACGAGACCACCTTTGCCATTGTTGATCTGGAAACCACCGGCAGCGTGATTGGCGTGGATGAAATCATTGAAATTGGTGTTGTGGTGATGCGAAGCGGGGAAATCCTGGACCGCTTTGAAACCCTGGTCTGGAGTGACCGCTCCATTCCTCCCTGGGTTGCTCGTCTGACGGGTATCAGCAATCGGGACCTGGAAGGTGCTCCCACTTTTTCGGATGTGGCCGAAACCGTAGCCACTCTTTTGGACGGAAATGTTTTTGTGGCCCACGATATCCGTTTCGACTTGCCATTCCTGAGTTGGGAATTTGCCCGTCGTGGGGTGGTCCGACCTTCGGTCACGGGCCTGTGCACTCTGCAACTCTCCCGTCAGTTGTGGCCCGATCTTTCCAGCCGCAGCCTGCACGAACTTGCCCGTCATTTTGATGTGGCCCACGACAATCCTCACCGGGCAGGCGACGACGCCGAAGCTACGGCAGCTGTCTTGAGGGCGGCTCTTGAAGATGCCGATGCCATGGGCTTGGTTGATCTGGGCGATCTTTTCCTGGTAGAGAAGGCAGCTGGGGAGCAGACCAGCGAAGATGACGAGGCTGCCGCACGAACTGCTGAGTCCTGACCTTAGGGCCCGCGCAAAAATAACTTCGGGTTCTTTGCATCCATCTTCGGGCCATCTTCGGCCCGGACTCAATCGCGAATTCCTCGTCGTTGCCTAGCTACGCCTGCGGTTTGGCTCTATCGTCCGACCCAAATATGACCCTAATCTGGACCCAAAGAACTCGAACTTATTCTTGCGCAGGCCCTTACATTTGAATTTATCCCACTCAATACCCTCCCAATAGTATTCTGAGGATTACTAGAGAAAAATGCTCCACATGGGTTGACTCTGTGGTCAATTTGTAATAGTATGCGCCGGACTTGCATTCACTGGCGCATAGGAGACTGCACGGATTTGCAATTGCTGCCAGGACGCGAAAACGGAGCCAAGGAGGACCTAATGATCAGCGTCAAAGAAGATGGTTTGCTGGTTCGAGATGAGAGTTTTGTGAAGTATCGCCGGCTTTTGCGCCGCGCGGAGAATGAGGGTCGCATTGATGGCCCCAACAAATGCCTGGTTTGCGGCATGCGCTATTTGTCCAAGGACGAAGCCGAAGCCTGTTGCAACATTGCTCCCTGATTTACACACCAATAGCGTTGATTCGCCGCTCGGAGTAACCGTGAAGTCCAGACAGTTTTGTTCAGTCTGCAAAGATTGGCTGGATATGGAAGTCGTCCCCACAAACGACGGGGATGACGATGATGGTGTTGTTTGGTATCGTTGCCCTAATTGCCAGGGGTTTCTGCCAAAACTGAAAGATGCCTCTGAAGAAGAGGCACCAGTGGATTCGTCTGCGAAGAATTCAACAGAAGACCCCAAAAAATCTGAGCCCATTGTCTCCGATACCGGTCAGAAGGACAACCTTCCCTGGGATAGCCCAGCGGCCATGATGAATGATCTGAAAGACTCAGCCGAGGATGATGATATTCTGGTTGGGGTGGCCATCGATTCCGTTGGGGAACCTGTTGGCTCGGATGTGGTAGAAGAGACCACTGAATCGAAGCAAATTGATTCAGAAAGGGATTCGAAAACCAAACCCAAAGAGGATGCCGAGCCAATTCTGGAGTATGCCGCCATGCTGGCAGATACGGATGTTGCCGAAGCGGCACCCTATCGACCCTGGCAGACCTACGAGGTGGGGCAATGCATCAATCATCTGGCCTGGAACGACTGTGGAGTGGTTGTATCCAAGGAAGTTCTTCCCGGCGGCCGCAACATCATCAAATGTTATTTCGAAGAAGCCGGTGTGGTTCGGCTCATCGAACAGGCTCCCCGTTGAAATTCATGATTCGGCTCGGAACCATCGTTCTGGGAGCCGCCTTGTTGCTGTTGGTTTTCGGTGTGGCTCCGCTGCACGCCCAGCTGGTTTATCTGGATGATATGCCTTTTTTCGCTCCCGCCGATTCAACTTCGCGACTGGCTCTGGTGGCCGACTTCAATCGATTCGAAGATGCCAAATTTGGCTGGTCGGTCAATCGCTTGTTGGTGACGATCGTGCTGCCCGCCGGTCAGC
This sequence comes from Candidatus Krumholzibacteriia bacterium, assembly GCA_030590265.1. Lineage (GTDB taxonomy): Bacteria > Krumholzibacteriota > Krumholzibacteriia > LZORAL124-64-63 > LZORAL124-64-63 > LZORAL124-64-63. Next base: position 1,874 of record JAUUYW010000137.1, on the reverse strand, counting down.
AGGCAACCTACTTTCTTCGCATGCCTTTTACCACCTTCGACACTGGACAGGTGCCACTGTTTTCGCGTTGGCCCTGGCTTGAAGGAATCGGTGGCGGCGATGGCTGGCCCAATGCCCGCCGCATCACCAGTTTGAGCCAGCCGGAAATCGGGGTCACCGGGCCCACTGGCCTGCCTTTCTTACCCAACTGGCATTATGGAGTGGCCTTGGGTTTGCCTGCCGGCACCGACCGTTTATATCCCTTTGGATCGGTGGGCATGCCCTTTCGTCTGGACTTGCGCAAAATTTATCCATGGGGTGCTGATAAAGAGTTTGGACTGACCCTGGGGTATTTGTTGAATATGGCCTCGGCAAACGATTACCTCGAAGGCGAAGAAGCCTTTCTCAATGGTTATCACCTCGGTGGTGTCCTGAATTGGTATAAGGGCCGAAACTCCCGCCTGGCTCTTGCTTATGACTTTCACAACCGGCAAGGGCGCATCTCTCAGTTGTTGGGTGCGCAAGCCTGGGTGCCCTGGAGCCAGGATGGTTCCATTGGTTTCAAGGTGTCGAGGGAATTGCAGGGAAGTCTCGATCGTCCCGCTGCCTGGTACTTCACCATCTCCTTCCGTCTGGACAGTCAGAAATACCGGCCGGGTCAGATGGTACCCGAAGACTGATTCCATTGCGTTTTGCCCATGAATGATTTCTCCTTCCTTGTATTTTTCCTGATTCCCAGCACAGCCATTGAAAATGAGCAGGATTTCTTGGAGTTCCCCATGGTTCCCCCAAGAGTCTTTCAAGGGATTATCGTCTTCCATAACTGCCAGTAATGTAAGGTGTTATCTTTAAATTGAGAGTGGGCACAGTGATTGCAATTCATGCTCAAATGCAGGATCGGCATGGGGTCGGTTCCGTTTTGAGGATGGTTTCTTTGTGACCCACGTTCTGTTGGACAAAAGCCTTGGCTCCCATTTGGAAATCCGAAACCGGCTCCGTCGGTGGGGGATGACCATTGGTGTTTTTGATCCCCTGAACGAGGGTTTTGTCTGGCCTCATATCCAGGAATGTGACCTGGTGATCATGACGCCGGAATCGGTTCCCAGGATCGACAACGAATCCGAAGTTGATGAAGTCGAAACCCCAGCCCATTTGGCACCAGCTCTCCTGTTGGGCGTTTCCGGTCCCCTCCTCCTGGATCGGGACGCCTGGCAGGGTTTGCCTGACCCCAACCCCGAATCGCAACAGCTGCGTCGGGCGGTGCAGGCCTGTCTGGAACATACGGCAATGCTGCGTCATCGCGTGGGAGCCGGGGAGGACCGGGAAGATTTTTTGACCTTCCTGGGGCATGAAATGCGCAGCCCTTTGACCGCGGCCAAAACTGCTCTTGAAGTTTTGCAGGGGGATCTGGGGGGTCTGCAAAATCCGGACGATGACCCGGATCCCAGTTTGAAAATGGTGGAAATTGCTCTGCGCAATGTGCGCCGTTTGCATCACACGGTGGAGTGGAGCCAGGAGCTTCTGTCGGCTTCTTCATATGGTCAGGACAATCCTCTGCGGGACCTTGACCCCGGGCATTTGCGGGATTTCCTGAGCAGCAAATATCCTCTCCATTGGGGTTGCATACCCTCTGGAGTTTTGATTCCCACTGATCTGGAGGCCTTGGCCCAACTGCTGGAACAGGCGGGACGGGCTCTTCATTATGCCATCCCAGGGAGCTCTCTTGAGCTGACTGCCGGTTGCTCTGGCGATGATGATGAATATTTGGAATTGGTCCTTGAACCCATATTGAAAGCCCATCAAGACGATGCTCCACGGGTGGCTCGTCACGGATTGGTTCCAGGTGGCGGCGATGAAAATTCCCAGGCGGGAGAATTGCGACGGTTGGTGCTTTT
>JAUUYW010000348.1 GCA_030590265.1 Candidatus Krumholzibacteriia bacterium | reverse complement strand
TTCGACAATGACGGCGCTGAATTGTTATTCTTCGGCAACGGTGAGATGTTTCTGCGCCCCTCGGTCAACCAGGTGATCGTGGATGTCGACCTGGAGCAGGAAACTGAACAATTGAAATTGCTCGGAAATTTCGGCAGCCTGCCCGGCGAAGTGATTCTCTGTGAGGATGCACAGAACCCCAATTCCGGAGACGTGCTATCGTTTACGAATTGGGAAGAAGGCGAGATCATGGTGGATCTGGACGGAGACGGGTGCGGCTATGTTGTGGTGAAGGTGGACGGTCGGCTAAGCAATCCGCATCCCCTGAGCCGTTGGGCAGGCGATATGGAGGTCAGCGGAACGGTGCCAACCGGCATCGGTCCGGACTTTGAACTCACCATGCAAACGTCCTGGCGAGCGGAGATCGTGGAAGAGCGCGCAGATGTCAGCATGCCTCCCATCACCGGGTCGGGATGGACCAGCACGCTCTTTGGCCTGGAATCGAACTGTGACTTCGAATTCAGCGGTATCTTCGAAGATGCAAACTACATATACGAATATCCGGATGGGGGCAATACGGGCAATCTCTCCGCCTCTCTCAACGGAACGGAGATGTTTTTGGGCACGGTAACCCTGAAACCCACTCCAGGCACTGCCTTCTTCAATATTGTTTTTGCCAGGGAAGCTTTGGTGATGAAGACGGACAAGAACGATCCGAATGCCCATCCTGTACCCGAGCAGATGCAAGTTACCGTAGGTCTGATGTTTGAAGCACCGATGTCGCGCTATGGATCGATCAGTTCAGGTGAACAAGCCATGCCCTACAATCTCAGTTGGCCCGACATGGAACCTGAATTTCCACCCAATGACGATACGCAGAGGTAACAGAAAACTTTGACATCATCACCCACTTCTGGTATGGGATAGTGAACAGCTATCCCATTACTACATCCTCTCCTGCATTTCCCTCCGACTTGCACCGAAAGGACCGCCATGGCAAAGTTCTCCCTGCAAATCAATGGCCAAACCCATCATGTGGAAGCCGAACCGGACACTCCTTTGGTCTGGGTTCTGCGTGAAAACCTGAACCTGCGCGGCACCAAGTTTGGCTGCGGTATCAATGAGTGCGGGGCTTGCACGGTAAAGATGGGGAATGATGCAGTGCGATCCTGCGATATTACCGTGGCCAATTCCGTCGGTGAGGAAATCACCACTGTGGAAGGCCTCCACAATGAACAAAAAGATCATCCTCTGCAGGTTGCCTGGATGCAGCACAAGGTTCCCCAATGTGGCTACTGCCAACCGGGAATGTTGATGACCGCAGATGCTCTTTTGTCCCGCAACAATCATCCCAGTGAAAAAGAAATCGACAGTGAGATGTCGGATGTTTTGTGCCGTTGCGGAACGTACCCGCGAGTGCGCCAGGCCGTCCTTCAGGTGGCCAAAAAAGGAGGTAGCAAATGACTCCCTTACTCAACATGAGCAGGCGTGATTTCCTGAAGGCTTCAGTGGGCGTGACGGGAGCGTTGCTGCTGGGATTTCGCCTGGGTGAAAGCGAGGCGGCCGAAGCTGCATCGGATGTCATCTTCAACCCCAACGCCTGGCTTGAAATTACTCCCGACAACAAAGTTACCATATTCGTACCCTGGACTGAACTGGGACAGGGAGTGATGACGGCGGTTCCTATCCTGCTGGCTGAAGAATTGGAAGCCGACTGGGAGGCCATCGATATTCGCATGGCCTGGAACGACCCGCGTTTCGGTCGCATGGGAACCGGTGGCAGCCGCAGCGTAAGAATGAGCTGGGATCCGGTGCGCCAGGCAGGAGCGACGGCTCGAATCATGCTGATTGAAGCAGCGGCCGACCTTTGGAAAGTGCCTGTCAAAGAATGCCAGGCCAAGAATGGCCTGGTCAGGCATCTATCCTCAAATCGTTCTGCCACCTTTGGAGAGCTGGCGAAAGCGGCAGGGAAAATTGAAGTGCCCACTGATGTTCCTCTCAAAAGTCGGCAAGAGCGCAGTCTTATCGGCAAGGATGTCCTGCGGCGGGATTTCAGAGACAAAATCCATGGCAAAACCGAATTCGGCATGGACCAGCGAGTGGAGGGTATGGTTTACGCCACCCTGGAAGAGTGCCCGGTTTTTGGTGGCAGTCTCAAGAGCTTTGATGCCACTGCCGCTTTGAAGGTTCCCGGTGTGCTTTCCGTCGAAGAAATTTCCTCCGGTGTGGCCGTGGTTGCCACTGGAACCTGGGCTGCCATGAAAGGCAAAGAAGCTCTGCAAGTGGATTGGGATTTTGGTCCCCATGCCAATCTGGATTCTGCCGCCATCAGCAAACAATTTGCTGAAGCCAAAGAAGCTGACGGTCAGGTCATGCTCGATGATGGGGATGTGCCCGCAGCTTTGGATAAGGCACCCCAGTCATTGTCAGCTACTTACGAATTACCATACATCTCACACTCACCCATTGAACCCATCAACTGCACTGCTCGCATTACCGGAGACAAGGTTGAAGTTTGGGCTCCTATTCAATCCGTTTCCTGGGGCGCGAGTGTGGCTGCCCAGGCCGCGGGAGTGGATGTGGCCAACGTACGGCTTCAGCCCACTTTCACCGGCGGGGGATTTGGTCGACGATTGATGGTTGAATACGTGGGGCAATGCGTGGAAATTGCCAAGGCCGTGGGCAAGCCGGTGCAGTTGTTTCGCACCCCCGAAGATGGTATGCAACACGGTTTTTACCGACCGGCAAGTCGGCATACTCTGAGCGCGGGGTATGACGGGGATGGTCGAATCAACGCCTGGAAACATCACCTCGTAGCTCCCTCGATCAGCGGACAATTGAACCCCAATTCCATGAAGGATGGTCGGGACGAAGGTGCTGTCAATGGCGCCGTGGACATGAACTACAACTTCGAAAATCAGCGTGTGATCTACAGCATGAGCAATACCTCGGTGCCCACTGGTTGGCTGAGATCGGTTTACAACACCCAGAACGGTCTGGTCAATGAGTGTTTCTTTGATGAGATCGCTCAGAAAATGGGTGTTGATCCGGTTGAACTCCGCCTGCGGCATCTTCCTGAGGGCAATCGTCTGGCCGGCACTCTGAAACGAGCTGCCGAAGCCTGGGGTTGGCCTGCAGACGCACCCAAGGGGCATGGTCATGGCGTTGCCAGCCACGCTTGTTTCGGTAGTTTTGTCACCACCATGGCCGAGGTTCGTGTGGAGAATTCCCGGGTTCGGGTCACCAAGGTTTTGAGCTGCATTGATTGTGGACCGGTGGTGCATCCGGATGGGTTGCGCTCTCAGATGGAAGGTGTGGTTGCTCTGGCACTTTCGGCCTTGTTGCGGGAAGAAATCACCATCAAAGACGGCCGTGTGCAGCAGAGCAATTTTGATGACTACTCCATCCTGCGTTTGGACGAGATGCCTGAGGTTGAAGTGATCATGATCGACAGTGATGATTCCATTGGGGGAGTTGGTGAGCCAGGGTATCCGCCTTTGGGGCCGGCTGTTCTCAATGCTTTGTTTGCGGCAACGGGCAAGCGAATTAGACAGCTGCCATTGTCGGCAAGTTTTAATGGATAATCTGGAACCAAATTGAAGGAGCTGCAATATGCAAAAATCCGCAATCTGTTTTCTATTGTTGATTTTGTTGATTTTAGCCTCGAGCAGCCAGGCCGATGACAACACTCCTATTGAGGATGACTACGAAAATCCCACCAGTGACTGGCGCTTCATCATCAGCCCCTACGCCTGGCTGGCCGGTCAGGCCACCGATGTCGGGAGTCAAAAAATAAGGCAATCATTCAACGATGTCTCTTCTCTTGCTAATTTTGGCTTCCAACTCAGTACCGTGGTCATGTACAAGAAGTGGGCTCTTTCCCTGGACGGGACATACGCCGACTTGGGCTCGAATATTGAGCAGGGTCGTCTGACTGTCGATGTGGGCATCAAACAATACATTCTCGACATGAAATTGGGCTATCTGGTCTTGTCCGATATTGAAAGAGATGATGTGGAGAGTGTTATCCGAGG
>JAUUYW010000454.1 GCA_030590265.1 Candidatus Krumholzibacteriia bacterium | reverse complement strand
TAGCTCTGGTGAGCACTTCTCGGTGGGTCGTATGGCTTTGATAAAATAACATCCATTGCAACCTTTACATCGGCCCCGGGCGCAACTGCTCGGGGCCTTTTTTTTCATCTTTTTTGTCAAATCTCACGAAGCTGTGAAGAAGTATGAATTCCGTTAGTGTATGATTAATCCACGATTTGTCATTGTATGGATATTTCGGCTCCAGCCCTTTATCACCCGGCAAATGCCGGAAGGAGAAAATCATGCAGCGCGTTAAAGCCCATCCACTTTTTTTGCTCACCTTAATGCTTCTGGTTCTTCCTGCCGTTGTGGTCAATGCGGGTGAAATTTCACCCGGGTTAAAAACGCTGCTTGATGACTCACCCACGGACCAGCCCGTTAGCGTGCTTGTTCATTTTGCCGATCGTGCCAACATCCAAGCACTTTCTGCAGACCTCACTGCCCGAAAAGCAACTCGCCAACAGCGCCATGCTGAAATCGTCTTTACTTTGCAGGATGCAGCTCGAATTCAAGATGACCTTGCCAGGGAACTCGACTCAGCTAGCACCAATGACGGTATTTTTGGTTTTACCAGTTACTGGATTTCCAACGTGATGGTCGTTTACGCGCTTCCTGCCGAAATCGAACGCATTGCCCAACGTGCAGATGTGGACTATGTCGAACCCAACTTTAAGCCAGACCTTATCGACCCGGTTGACATTCATGGCGCCCCTGAAGGCGCTGAAATGGACACTAGAGGTATCGGCATTACTCCCGGCATCGAAGCCATCCGTGCACCCGAGGTTTGGGATCTATTGGGGATCGACGGAACCGGGGCCATCATTGCCTCCCTGGATACCGGCGTGGATGGAAACCATCCTGCTTTTGCTACCCGCTGGAGAGGCAATTCTGCCGATCCAAGCGAATGTTGGCTGGACGTCCTTGGTTCCGGCACCACATTCCCCGTCGACAATCACGGTCACGGTACCCACACGGTCGGCACCATGGCCGGAGTTGCTCCGGACGATACCATTGGTGTAGCCCCCGGTGCCTTGTGGATCGCATCCAACGCCATCAACCAGGGCGGCGGCAATGAACTGGACAACGACGTCATCGCCTGTTTCCAGTGGTTCACAGATCCGGATGGTGATCCTGATACCATTGAAGACGTCCCCGACGTGGTCCAGAATTCCTGGGGCGTCAATGAGAACTTTGACGGCTACTTCGACTGTGATGATCGTTGGTGGGATGTCATTGATAATTGCGAAGCCGCCGGTGTAGTGGTTGTTTTCTCGGCCGGAAATGAAGGCCCTGGTGCCGGTACGCTCCGCTCCCCCGCCGACCGCGCCTCCACCATCTACAATTGTTTTTCCGTAGGCTCCACTCTTCATACCGCCCCTTATAACATCAGCGGTTTTTCCAGCCGTGGTCCAACCACCTGTTCCTTTGTCAACCCGGATGTCGAGATCAAACCGGAAGTCAGTGCTCCCGGCAGCGACATTTACAGCGCGCAACCCGGCGGAGGCTATCAGTACATGAGCGGCACTTCCATGGCCGGACCTCATGTCTCCGGTGTCGTGGCCCTGATGCGCCAGGCCAACCCGAATCTTGAAGTGAATGCTCTGAAACAGATCCTCATGGAAACCGCCGTGGATCTTGGTTCCGCCGGTGAAGACAATACATACGGCTGGGGCATCATTGATGCCTATGCGGCGGTAGAAGCCAGTATGTACGGTTTCGGGACTCTCTCAGGACAAGTCACCAATGCTTCTTACGGAAATCTACCACTGGCTGGTGCCCAGATTGAAGTTGTGGGCCGAAATGGATTTTTGACGACCAACTCGAACGGTAATTTTGTCACCAGTCTTCCCGCTGGAGAGTACACGGTCATCGTTTCTTTGGCCGGATTCGAAACCATGGAAATTTCCTCCGTCACCATCTATGAAGACCTGGAAACCATCCAGGATGCTTCCCTGATGGACATCGCAGGGCCGGCTCTTACTGACCGCACAGGCGAACTTGCCACCTCAGATGTTGCTGGGCCATACCCCATTGGCATTCAGGCCAACGACGCCAGCACCGTGGATGAGGTTGCCCTGAACTGGCGAACTTCGGGAACATCCTGGAACACCGTCGACATGGTCCTCTCCCGTGGTCAATACACTGGCGAGTTGCCCGGACACCCGGCGAACTCAAACATCCAGTATTACTTTTCGTCAACAGACGGCATTGGCCTGACCAGTCAGTTGCCTGAAAATTCACCTGATGAAACCTTCTCTCTGTTTGTTACTGAAAACCTCTACCTGACCGAAGCTGAAGACCCAGGCGATCCTGACTGGCAACTTGGTGTAACGGGAGACCAAGCCACTTCCGGCCTGTGGGTTCGGGCTGATCCGGTGGGAACCGACTACTCGGGCCTGAATATTCAACCTGAAGATGACCATACTGCCGATCCTGGTGTAGCTTGTTTTGTTACAGGAAACGCCAACCCAGGAGATGGCGCCGGCACTGAGGATGTGGATGGCGGTTGCACCACCCTGCAAACTCCTGTTTTCGACCTCACCGGAGTTGATCGCGCCATCGTCAAATACTGGCGCTGGTACGGCGAAGGCGGTCTTTCCACCGACGATGATTTCGTGGTCGAAGTGTCCAACAACAATGGGGACAATTGGGTTGAATTGGAGCGGGTCACATCCAACGCCAATTCCTGGCAGCAAGTCAGCGTCGAGCTGACCACCCTTGAAGAGGGTGCTTTCGTATTGACCGACCAGGTTGTCATTCGATTCCTGGCCTGCGATTTGAACACAGGTGGTTTGGTCGAAGTGGCCATCGACGATTTTGCCATTGAGACCTTCACGGAGCAGGGTTTATCAGGG
>JAUUYW010000369.1 GCA_030590265.1 Candidatus Krumholzibacteriia bacterium | reverse complement strand
GATTTTCGGGACGAAGCTTGCGCCCACATGGCCGATTTTGGCATTCCCGTGCGCTACCATCACCACGAGGTCGGTGCCCAGGGACAACAGGAAATCGAAGGCTGGTTCGCTGACCTTTGCACCACCGGTGATCACGCGGTGCTCACCAAATACATCATTTTCAACCTGGCGGAGCAGCACAACCTGAAGGTCACCTTCATGCCCAAGCCCATGCTGGACAACGCGGGCAGCGGTTGGCATCTGCACCAGTTCCTGATGAAGAACGGCACCAACATCTTCAACGATGAATCGGGTTACGCCGGGCTGTCGGAAACGGCCATGTTCTATGTGGGCGGATTGCTGAAACATGCGGACGCTTTGTGCGGGTTGACCAACCCGAGCACCAACAGTTTCAAACGGCTGGTGCCTGGTTTCGAGGCTCCCACGGTGCGCACCTTTGGCCGCAGCAACCGTGGAGCAGCCATCCGCATTCCCAGCTACGTGACTGATCCGCAACTGCGCCGAATTGAGTACCGGCCACCGGATTTGACAGCCAACCCCTATCTGTGTGCTTCGGCAATTCTGATGGCGGGTCTGGATGGAATCATCAACCGCATTGACCCGGTGAAGGAAGGTTACGCGCCCGAAGATGCTCCTTCCAGCACAGGAAGGCAGGCCGATTTTCTGCCCCGCAGCCTGGCCGATTCTCTCGACGCACTGGAGCGGGATCACAAGTTCCTGATGCGGGGCGGTGTTTTCCCCGAGGCCTTGATACGGCGCTGGCTGGAGATCAAGCACGATGAGATCAACGCCATCAACCAGCGTCCTCATCCTTATGAGTTCTCCATGTATTTCGATTTCTAGGAGCAAGGTGTGATTGAAATTCAGGTTCAGAGTGCCCAACGCACCGACTTTATCGATGTCACTTCAGAGGTGGCCCAGGCGGTTGATGACCTGGGTCTTGAAGACGGTGTGGTGACGGTTTTCAACCCTCACACCACCGCGGCGGTGACCATCAACGAAGGTGCCGACCCCGATGTGGTGCGCGACATGAGTGTGACCCTGGATAAGATGGTTCCCTGGAACGATGGGTACCATCATGCTGAAGGGAACTCGGCGGCTCATATCAAGTCCAGCATGTATGGTTCTTCGGTGCAGGTGATTGTGCAGCAGGGGCGCCTGATGTTGGGGACCTGGCAGAAAATTTGGTTTTGTGATTTTGATGGGCCCAGACACCGCAAACTATGGGTCAGCCAATAGTCGAAAAACTACTTTGCACTAAAAAAAGGGCCCACTTTTATGGGCCCTTTTTTTCTTAAAACATAATCTGGCTGCTCAACAAAATCCGGTAGGCGGAATCCAGATCCGTACCAAACCCATTGCTGTCATTCCCTTCATAATAACTACCCGGCAAAATGGCATCAAATTCAGCTGTAAAATTGACACCCTCCAGGGGTGCCCAATCCAGCCACAAATTCAACTCTGTACCGTAGTAGCGCCCTGAACCTTCGGCTTCCGCCGCGTAGTCCAGACCACGGTCGGCGTCCGGCATTTGGGGCCGTGCCTTGTGCGAGCTGAGAAACGCCAGGGTGGCATTCAATCGTGTATCGGCACCCACCCTGTAAAAAGTATTCAGCTTTACGGCGATGAGCCCACTGCCGGTGACCGAAGCATCGTCATGCCCGAACACATTGTATATGGGGGCTCCGTCAAAGAACATGCGCGTGAAACCGACGTCCGGGGTCATGCCCAGAAAGCCACCGTAGGAATCGGACTCGCGATTGCCGTCATGCCCGGAAGTGAAAAGGAAAGCCGGGCCGATGCCGAACAGGCCTGTGTCATACGTAAAGGCGCCTTGAAAAAACAACCCGGTCCCTTTGCTGAAGCCGGCAAGTGAAGAATCGGACTGTGCAAAGGAGGCGAAATTAACAATGGCATGCCCGTGGACGAAGAAAGGCCCCAAAGCCCCGCTGGTCTGGGCCCCCAGCCAGAAGACGTCGGCGACGCCACCCGTGGGATCATCGTCGTCCCCGCGTCCCATGATCCAGCTGCCGTTGGTCAATTGAGGACTTTTGGTGTACGTGAGAGGGTCGGTGTAGCGGTTATCATCGGCGACCGCGTCATCGTTGATGTGCAGGTAAGTGCTGTAAAACACGGTCTGGAAACGTCCCCAGGGTTTGGGGTCGTAGCGTAGTATGTGCCAGGTGTTCTTTACATCCAGAGTGCCCCTGGTATCGACAATGGCCGAACCCAGAAAAAGATCGCCACTGCTCTTGGGCAACAAGCCCCCCACCGAAATTCCTTCCATCATGGGCAGTCCAACAATCACGTTGTCCATTGTGGAAAAATCATGCCGGCCAAGCCTTAAATCGACGGGGTTATTCTGGCTGCCCAATTTCGTTTCTACCCAGTATTGGCGAAAACGCAGTTTGCCTCGGAAGCCGTGGCCGTATTCCATGCTGCCCACGGATGATTCCCGTCCCCAGACCGAATTGACTTCCATTTGTAAAAAACCACTGACTTTTTTGTTGCCGTGGAAAATCAAACCAGGCCGCATACGGGTTTCAAAGAACCAGGGGTAGTCCATTCCATCGACGCTGGAATTGAAAAATCCGGTGCCGTCGGCGGCGGTGGTCTGGCCTTGGGCGAAGGGGGTCATGTTGTATCCCCAGTTCATTTGCCGCATACCGTTGTTGATCATGTAGAAGCTTGGTTCGACCCATGGAGGTCTGTCGTCAAAGCCGGCCCCTGCATTTCCGGTTCCCAGAAAGATCAAGAAAATACTGATGATCAACTTTTTCATTTCATAACCTCCGTAGCCCAGGAAGTATCATTCAGATATTGATTGATCCACCTTTCCATGCTGCCGTCGGCCCGCAATTCATCCACGAACTCATTGAGGAATTCCACAAAGGATGGATCGCCCATATGCAAGGCAATGGCTAACCTTTCGTTGCCGGATTCTTTGATCAGAGCCTTGAATCGTTTGCGATCACCGCTGTAGTGATTAGAGGTGAATTGGATAATGGGGGAGTCGGCCACCATGATGTTGATTTCCCCGGCATGCAGGGCTTCCCGGGTGGCGGTGATGTCGGCATAGATATGATGATCTACCCCCGGTTGAATACTCTGCACATGGCCGGCACTTGTGGAATGACCCCAGGTCCCATAAACCAGTCCTGGGATTTTCACCAGATCCTCGTAGGTTTTGATCGGTACATCCATGACCTTACCTTCGATGATTTGGCGGGGAATGTAACGACGGTCCAGCAACCCACCCTGGGAGATATCCATATAGCTGTGGCTGAATGAAACCTGGGTTGCCCTTTCCACGGTGATAGTCAGGTTGCTGATGGCTAAATCGATGGAACCATCCTGAATTTTTCTGATGATGTCCTTGAATTCCGGATAAACAAATGTGATGTCCGCATTCAGGACCTGGCCCAACCGCTGGGCGATTTCAACGTCAATGCCGTGGGGGACACCATCCTTATCACGCAAACAAAAAGGAGGGGACCCTTTGTGCAGCGCCACCACCAGCGGCTCTCCTCGTTTAATTTTTTCAAAATAGGGAGACTTGAGAAATTGAGCCTGGGCAGTTTCCGGCAGGGGCGCCAGCAGCCAAATCAGGGAAAATAGAAACAGCAACAACAACTTACGCATTACTATGCCTCCAAGTGGAAATGGAGCCGAATTGATCAATAACCATAGGGGAAGAATGTACCGGAGAAGGGGGGATTGCTCAATGGGAATTGTCAGG
>JAUUYW010000469.1 GCA_030590265.1 Candidatus Krumholzibacteriia bacterium | reverse complement strand
ATGAGCAGCCAGGCCGCCAAATCGCCTCGAAGGCCTTCAATGATTTCGAGTTTTCCCACCGCAATACCCAGGCCAATGCCCAGAAGGCCCAAGGCAACAGAGCTGAGTACGTGACCGAGTCCGCAAACCGCCGCAGTAATCAAGGTGCGACGCAGCTTCCAGTTACGGGCGCGCCCAATGACAATAAAGGGCAAGTAATGGTCTGGGCCGGTGATGGTGTGCACAAAACCAATGGAGGCTGCTGTGACGGCAAGGATGCTCAATTCCGGTGACATGGTCAGACTCCAGGAGGAGGGATTGGGTGTTCAATCAGGCCTGATATAAAAATAACAGCTTTTGAGTGAGAGTCCACAACCAAATGTTGTCAGAAAGCTTCTCCAAGGGACAAATAAAACCCGGAATCTCCATTTCCAAACCCAAAATCAACCCGAATATTCACCCGTTCAACTGGGTCCAGCATATATCTGATGCCAAAACCAACAGACCAAAGTTTTCCACCCAGTGTCAATTTCTCCGGAGAAGGAGCAACATCACCAATCCCGGCAAATGCCACTGCTCCCAAGGGACCGAAAATTCTGCTTCGCCGCAGTTCAAACCTCCCCAGAGCCCGGGTTTGATCCATATACAAACCACCCCGGTATCCGCGCAATCCATATTCGCCACCAAGCCTGGGCATGATAAAGAAAGGTGTTTCTCCTTCAAAGCGGGTTGTCAGATATTGACCGGCGAGAACCGTATTTTCACCCAGGGGCCAATACCCACGCAAATCCAAAGTGTACTCCTGGTAGGTGTAGTCGCTGCCCAGGGCAGTGCCGCCGAAGTGAGCGCCGGCCCACAACAACCAGCCACTGTCAGGGGCCCAGGTGTTGTCCCGGGAGTCCATCAACAGAGCGGGTCCCAACCCTGAAAGCCAGGAGGTTTCAGTGCCGAGAATGTCGCCTTGGCCAAGCTGTCCAGCGGGATCGGTTTCGCTCAACCCATGTTTCATGACTTGGTAACTCAAACCCAGCCGCCAGTTGCGCCATACGCGACGGTTATAATCGAGGTCCATTCCCAAATTCTCGGATGTAAAACTTTCTTCCTGATCGACGCTGACGTCCCTTCCAATTCCGTAAAACTGATCAGGGAATTTGATGAAATACGGGACCATGTTCAGGGCATTGCGGTCCTGATCCCAATTCAAACTCAGACCCAGGAAGATCATGATTTGGTTTTTAAGGGTGTAGATAAAAACGGGGCTGAAAACCGAAGGTCGGGCATCGGTAAAATCTGGCTCCAGGTAGAAAAAACGCAGAGCTGTTCCACCGAGCATCAATCCGGTGTCCGGTGTGTAGCCGAGGACCGGCAACAGGACAGTGGTGTTGGAGTGAGCCAAACTATCGGGAGAGGCAGAGGCGATCAGGATTTTTTCCCGGCGTTCGGTTTCCGTGTCATCCTGAGACAGACCAAAACCAGGTTGTATTAAACACAGGCAACCAACGATCAGAACGATGGGGAATTTCAAGAAAAATATTTTCAAAAAAGGTATCCTTGAACTGGAAGATTCAACTGACCACATCCTTTTGTTGATGATATTCCTACCGGGGAAAAGAACAAGGGGAAATGATTCCAGATGGCCACCCTTCCGGGATAAATTGCTGCCGTCCATTCCATTTTACGAATATTGACAGGTATGCTAGTTTTCCAACCCAACCATACTTTGACCTGTTTCTGATCCTGGGAGCCCTGCAATGTTCCACAAGCTGCGCCGCATTCTCTTGAAAGTCATCATATCCCTGTTGAGCTTGGTCCTGGTGGTTTTCCTGGTGGGCAGTTGTGCTCTGCGCGGCAGTCGGGCCCAGCTTGAAGGAACGGTGAAACTGGAAGGCCTCACTCAACAAGTGATCATAAATAGGGATGCCTTGGGAGTGCCCGACATTCAGGCTCAAAGTCGTTTGGATGCGGCCCGGGCCCTGGGTTACCTCCACGCCCAAGAGCGTTTTTTCCAGATGGATCTGCAGCGTCGCGGAGCCGCCGGAGAATTGTCCGCTCTTTTGGGCTCTGGTCTTCTCGGTGTGGACCGGAACGTGCGCCGCCACCGTTTTCGCACTCGCGCCGAAGCGGTTTTGGAAGTTACAAACAAACAAGACCAGGACATACTTGACGCCTATTCCGATGGTGTAAACAGTGGCCTTTCCCACCTGAAAGTCCGCCCTTTTGAATACATTTTCCTGCGCCAAAAACCGGAACCCTGGCAACCTGTCGATTCCATCCTCACACTGTATGCAATGTTTCTGGATTTGAGTTATGACACAGCCAAAACCGAAGAAATCTGGGCCACAGTGAGAGACAACATGTCGCCCGCCATGACCGATTTCTTTCTGCCCAGGGGCAACCGCTGGGAAGCACCCTTGCAAAACGAATCGGTCACAGGTGTTGTCTTACCGGACTCCACGGATTTCGATATCCGAAAGTGGGAATACAATAATAGTGACGAGGATGAACACAGCAGCAACCTGAATATTCCCCGCCAGGACCTTGCCGGCAGCAACAACTGGGCAGTGGCCGGCACCTTGACTGGCCATGGAGGCGCCATCCTGGCCAACGACATGCATCTGGGCCACGGCCTGCCCAATATCTGGTATCGAGCCCGCATGACCTGGCCCGAAGGTGATCAGGTTCGCAGTGTGGTCGGTGTCACCTTGCCGGGAACTCCGGCCCTGGTCGCCGGCAGCAATGGCCAGATCGCCTGGGGATT
>JAUUYW010000041.1 GCA_030590265.1 Candidatus Krumholzibacteriia bacterium | reverse complement strand
GGTGTTCCGGGACGATGGCCGCGCTGCCGGCCAAGGCGGCGTCCACATGCAACCACAAGCCATGACGTTTGGCGATGGCTCCGATGGGCACCAGGGGATCCATGGCCGTGCTGCTGGTGGTGCCCACCGTAGCAGTAATGCAACAGGGAATTAGGCCACCAGCCAGGTCCATGCCGATCAGACGATCCAAATCTTCAGGATCCATGGCCAGGTTCTCATCAGTCTCCACCAGGACCACATTCTGAGCCCCAAAACCGGCAATCTTGGCTCCCTTCAAAACTGAACTGTGGGCTTCGCTGGAAGTGTAGATGCGCAGGCTGCCGGCCCCCGCCAATCCTTCGGGACCCATGCGATTGATGGAATGGGAGGTGGTTCTTTCCCGGGCACAAATCAGGGCGCAAAGGGTGGCGGTGCTGGCAGTATCCTGGATCACACCATGAAATCCTTCGGGCAGGCCGATTAACTCGCCCAGCCACGACATGACTGTTTCTTCCAGCTCCGTGGCAGCAGGACTGGTTTGCCACAGCATGGCGTTGACACCAAGACCGGCCGAAAGCAGTTCGCCCAGGATTGAAGGTCCGCTGTTGTTGGCCGGAAAGTAGGCAAAAAACCGTGGATGGTTCCAATGGGTTACCCCAGGCAGAATGATGCGCCGAAAATCGTCCAGGATCTGGTCCATGGACTCTCCGGTTTCCGGTGGATGATCCGGAAGTTGCTGGCGAATCTCACCGGGTTGGCTGCGGGACAGCACCGGGTATTGTTCAGCATTTTCCAAATAATCGGCGACCCATTCGATGAGGTCGTGGCCATGCCGGCGAAATTCTTCGGAGTTCATGAAGGCTCCTGTTGGTGGTTTTGAGTGGGCAATTGCAAACCATAGAATACAAAAAACCGGACCGATCGCTCGGTCCGGTTTTACAAAAGCCCTCAAAGTAGAACTTTATTTCGGCTTGTTCAACATGAAGATATTGCTATCCCCATCGTCTTTCTTTTCTTCTTCAGCCTCGGCAGGAACAGTGACGAGTTCCTCTTTTTCTTCAGATGCTTCTTCTGCGACTGGTGCCGGTGTATCTTCCTTCTCGGCTACCGATTCTTTTGAAGGCTTGTTGAGCATGAAGATGTTGGCCCCGTCGTCTTTATCTTCTTCCGCTGCTGGTTCTTCAGCTTTGGGTGCCGGTTCAGGTTCAGGTTCAGGGGCGGGCTCGGGTGCAGGCTCAGCAGCGACCGCCGCAGGCTCTTCATTGGTAGCCCCCGGTGCCTTTTTAGGCTTGTTGAGCATGAAGATGTTGGCCCCATCGTCCTCTTCTTCTACCGGTTCCGGTGCTGGTGGCGGTGTCGGTACTTCTGCCTTGGGCTCTTCTTTTGGCTCTTCTGCAGGAGCTGATTTGGCTTTTGCTTTTTTAGGTGCCCCGCCGAGCATGAAAACATTGCCGGCGCTGCCCGATGGTTCCGGATCAGCGGCGGTTTCTTCGATGGCAGCAGTGGTCTCTTCAGCCACTTCTTCGCTGGTGGGTTCATTGACGACCGGGTCGTCGGCCTGATCCCAGGAATCCGGTTCCGGAGCAGGCGCAGCGTCATCAACTGGGGCTGCTTCAGCAGCAGGTTCAGCAGGAGCTGGAGCCTCTGGTTGAACAACAGGTGGCGCAATTGGTTGAGCAACAGGTTGAGCGACCGGACAAACCGCCTCAGGCTGAGGAGTCAGGGGCAACGGCACCGCAGCCGGCAACGGAGTTCCAGCCACACCAGCATTGGGAGGGTGCAGCATCATTTCCCCGAAGTTCTCACTCACCTTATTGATACCACTGATATTCTTAAGGATCTGACCGATGGCTTCTTCATACTGACGCGCAGTGCCCAGAATTTCCGCCACGGTTTGTTCGATTCCGGCAGTAGCCAGGGATGTTTGTTGGGCCAGGCCCTTGACTTCGCTTGCCACAACGGATGTGAAAGCTTCGCCTGTGCTGCCGGTGCTCACGGCTTCTGCTTCGATTTGACCCGCCACCTGCTTGGTCTTCATGGCCAATTGGGTTACCCGGGCCACCACTCGGCTCATCTCCTGGGCAGATTCGGCCAATTCGCCAGCGGTGTTGTGGGTGTAGGAAGCGGCGTTGTTGGCACCCCGCACGATCTTGTAACCTTCGGCCGTGTCCTGGGCCATTTGTTGCAGACTGAATAGCATGCCCTGCATGGCGTGGCCCACCGAGCCGATGGCCAAACCCATTTTATCCGTGCTGCTGGCGATGGTGTTCATGTCTACGGACAACTGGTCCACCGAAGCGTTCACGTTGTCGAAATCCACGGGTGAGGTGAACTGTTTGTGAGGTTGGCTGTTCCACACCTGGGCATCAGCCAGGGCAGATGCGGCCGCTGGCGTTTCAACAGTTGCTTCATCAACTGGAGCTGTAGCCATGGGGGCCAGAGGTGTCTGCGGGATGGCTTGGCTTGTTGTTTTGGGGACTGGTTTGAAACGGAAGAGGCCAAGGCCAATCAAGGCTGCTGTCAGGCCCAGGACCATCCAGCGAGCAAGGCTGCCACGGGCATGACGAGTTTGCACTTCAGCCTGCATACCTGTTGCAGCCAGGCTGAGGTGGTTCACCAGCTCTGCGCCATTGTCTTTGATTCCGGCTACGGCATTTTGGCCGGCGGAACTGAAAATACTGAATTCACCGGCAGCCAGATCCGCCAGGGGCAAACCGGTCTGGATCCAAAGCTCGGCCACTTTGATTTCTTTGCCGTCCTGGTCGGTGATGGTTCCACCATTCAACAAGGTGGCCAGGTTCTGGTCGAAAAGGAGAATGGAGGATCCCAGCTGCTGCCGAGCCTGGCGAACCAGGACCAAATTCCCGGCTTGGGACAAAGTCTCCACCTGCTGATAGATATCCTGGACAAGGCCCTGTTGGCTCACCGCCAGATCGATCCGTGCCTGATCCGTCTTCTGATCTCCCAGTGAGTTGAAAACTAGACCAACTGAAGCCGCCAACAGTATAGCGACCGTTCCAATTCCGATGTTCAAAAGATGCCGCGTGGACATGGATTTCCTCCATCAATGCCAATGATAGCGGGCGTGATTCTCCCGGTGTTCTGGGCATTGATTCGTCTGAAAACGGCCGTAGTTTACTTATTTTTCGGGGAAAAGATGGATTTTCATGACCAAAGGGGCGAAAGTGGGGGGCAAATGAACCAGTTGAGGTCATTTCCCCCAAAGGAGAAACAATGAAACGCCGCACTCAATTCACCGTTCTGGGCCTTCTCTTCGCCCTTTTGCTGGCCCTCTTTTTGGTGGGAGGATGCGCATCTTCCGGCTCTTCCAGCCCAGCCCAGGCTCCAGAAGCCCAGAAGATCCAGCCTATCGAAAAAATCAAGATCAGCAGCCTGGACGAGTTGCCCGTTCATACCTACCCAATCAAAGGCACCATGAGTGAATTGTTGGATGATCGCGCGGCTTTGGCTGAATTGCGCACCGCTTTCCACGCTGATATTGAGGCTGATCTGGCCAAATACGAGATCAACGATACAGCCACCCTCCAAGGCAAATACCGAACCTTGGCTACTCTTGCGCTCATCGATGGACGCAACGATGAAGCTCTCCATTGGTTGGGTGAAGTGGCAGCTCTTGAAGACAAGGAAGCCTCGCGCCTGACCAGCGGCATGACCGTCCGCGCCCTCCTCAAGGCCAAGGATCAACTGCCCGGGAATTACACCCAGGCCGAACTGCAGGACGCTTTTGGCACCGAACTGCAAGCCTACGTGAACCAACTGCCATATGAAATCGTCCAGGATAAAATCAAAGCCGGCAAAGGTCGCGCCGAGTATTTGAGTGAAAACCTTCTGCGGGGTGTTGTTCAATCCCAGTTTGATCCTGCTGTTGCCGCCACCGGTGAGATGAGTGCCGACCAGGCTGGTGCCATCATCGGCATGCGCTACGCCATGGACGAGATGTTGCCCCTGAACCCGGTGGTGGCCAAAGTCTACGGCGACTACATCAAGGAAAACGCGGTGGAAAAGGAGAATATCTGGCCCGCCCGTGAATTCACTTTCGTGGACAAAATGATGCGGCCTGATGTGGTGGTCGGTGTCTGGGATTCAGGGGTGGATGCCAAGGTTTTCGGCAACCACATGTATGTCAACGAAGCAGAAATTTTTGATGGTGAAGACAGCGACGGCAATGGTTGGGTGGACGATGTGCACGGCATCGCTTTTGACCTGGACGGCGTGGCCAACCCGCATATGCTGCACCCTCTCGGGGACCAGGACGGTAAATTGGACAAGGTCTTCGGCTACATGCAGGGCTTTACTGATTTGACCAGCGCCATCGACAGCAAAGCCGCCAGTGATGTGCGCACCGAAATGGCCAATATGCCTCCTGAAGATGTGGGAAGTTTCCTGACTTCTCTCAGTTTTGGTGGTCTTTTCAGTCACGGCACCCACGTGGCGGGCATCGCCACCGAAGGCAATCCCTACGCAAAAATCCTGGTGGCCCGCATCACCTTCGACTACCACACCACACCCAAAGCCATGACCATGGAAACGGCCCAGCGCCTGGCCGATGCCTATTTGGCCACCACAAAATATTTCATGGAGCACGACGTTCGTGTGGTGAACATGAGCTGGGGATGGACCTTCAAGGAAATCGAAGGCAGTCTGGAAGCCAACGGTGTGGGTGAGAACG
Source organism: Candidatus Krumholzibacteriia bacterium (assembly GCA_030590265.1). Taxonomy (GTDB): domain Bacteria; phylum Krumholzibacteriota; class Krumholzibacteriia; order LZORAL124-64-63; family LZORAL124-64-63; genus LZORAL124-64-63. The sequence continues at coordinate 10,296 of JAUUYW010000041.1, read as the reverse complement.
CCGAAGAGAGGGCCAAAATGGCTCGTGAAATGATTGATGTACTGAGCAAAGGACTGCACGAATCCATGGCAGCGGCCCCGGGAATCCTCTTTGTCAGCGCCGCCGGCAACGATGACAACGATGTGGAATTCGACGTGGTGATTCCTTCCAGCTTCGACATGCCGAACCTGATGATTATCGGTGCGGTGGACCAGGCCGGCGATCCTACCAGCTTCACCAGCGGTGGGCGCAACGTGCGGGTCTATGCCAACGGTTTCCAGGTGGAGAGTGAAATCCCCGGCGGCGGGACCATGAAGATGTCCGGTACCAGCATGGCTTCTCCCAATGTCTGCAACCTGGCCGCGAAACTGTTCACCATCAAACCGGAGTTGAGTCCGGAAGAAGTGGTGAGTCTGATTGAAGAAAATGCGGACCCGAATGAGGACCATCCGAATATTTTGCTGATCAATCCGAAGAAAACAATGGAAATGGTGAAGTAGGCAACGATGATTCAAATCATTGATTTACTGGGCGTCGGGGTTTTTGCTATCTCCGGCGCCCTCTTGGCTGGCCGCAAACAGATGGACCTTTTTGGGGTGCTGGTGCTGGCCCTTATCACAGGTATTGGTGGGGGAACCCTGCGCGATTTGTTGTTGGGCGTGCCCGTGTTTTGGATTAACCAGCCCGTGTATATCGTGGTGGGGGTGGGGGCTGCTTTGGCCACGGTGATTTTGGCACGCTTCTGGGTCATTGGTCGATTGCCATTGCTGATGGCGGATGCAGTCGGATTATCTTTTTTCTGTGTGTTGGGTGCAGCCAAAGCACTGGAGGCGGATGCTGGTCCAATCATCATCACTTTGATGGGAGTGATGACTGGAGTGTTTGGGGGTGTCCTTCGTGATATCTTGGCTGGTGATATTCCCTTGGTGCTGCGTCATGACCTGTATGCCACATGCGCAGTGGTGGGAGCGGGGTGTTTTGAAATTCTGATGGCGGCAGGTGCGGCCCCCGTTGTTGCGATCTGGGTGGGAATGCTGTCGGCACTTGCTCTTCGGTTGGCGGCTATTCGCTGGCACCTGGGATTGCCAATGGTTTCATTGAAATAGGAGGCGGACAGCTACCAAAAGCAACAACCCTCCAAACAGCTTCTGGAAGAGATCTCCCTCAGTTCGACGATTGATAAAGGCCCCCAACTGAGCGGCAGGGATGGCTCCCATGGCCAGGGGAAGGACCAAAGGAAGGCAAACGTAGCCAAAAAATCCCGGACCCAAGCTGGTTGGCGGCGAAAGGGTGAGATACCCAACTGCCGCGGCCAGGGCGCTAAAAATGATGGTGCCGCTGCTGGTTGCGGCCAACCATCCGCCCGGCAGGCCGAGAATCAAGCTCAGGGCCGGCACCAGGACAATCCCTCCGGCCAGTCCGCTCAAACCGGCCACCATCCCAACACCCAGACCCGTCAACCCCACTTTCCACTTGGCTGCCTTATGATCTGGAGAATTTTGCATTTCCCGGCTGCTCAACATGCGCATGGCCGCAAAAACCATCAGCACCATCAAAACCATTTGCAGCCAACTGCCTGGCAAACGGGAGGCAAGATAGGCGGCCAACCACCCGCCCATCATGCTGCCGGGCGCCAGCCACCTCACCAGTTGCCAGCGAATATTTCCCTGCCTTTGATGTCTGAAAATGGAACTGCTCACGCTGAAAATCGCCACACTCAGGGAGGTACCCATGGCCGCCTGCACCACTGCATCTTCGGGCACTCCGGCGTTGCGAAATATTTCCAGCAACACCGGCACCATGATGATGCCACCACCCACACCTACAAACCCGGCCAGGAATCCGGCGGCCAGGCCAACACCCAGAAAGGTCAGGAAAAGTACGAATGTCATTTCCATCAGTTGAGACCTTTGTTTTCGCGACTGGTGGTGCGGTGGGAGATGACTGCTCCGGCAATGATCAAAAATCCGCCAACAATGCTCAGGAAATCAGGCTGCTCGTTCCAAAGCAGATACCCTACCACCAAACTGAACAGCACATGCAGGTAAGTAAAGACGGAGATGCGTGAAGCCCGGGCGTGGTGGTAGGCAAAAGTCAGACCGTACTGACCGCCGGCTGCAAAAATTCCGGTGCCGATCAGGGCCCACCACTGGTTGCCGGTGGGTGAGGAGGGGAAAATAAAAAGGAAGGGAAGGGTGGCCAGGGTGGAAATGAATGAAAAGAAAAAGATGATGCGGTTGGGGCTTTCTTTTCCTTTGAGAGAACGCACCAGAGTGTAAGCCAGGCCCGCGAACATTCCGGAAGCGAAACCAGCCACCGCTGGAAGAATTGTCAGATCAAATCGGGGTTTGATGACCAGCACCGCTCCCACAAAAGCCAGGGCCAGAGCAGGTATCATGGCCCGGCTGAATTTTTCCTTCAGGAAAAACACGGCAAAAACCGTCACGAAGAAAGGTGAAGTTTTGTTCAGTAGCGAGGCTTCAGCCAGGTTCAATTCGTTCAGGGCCACAAAGTACAGCCCTACACCCATCAGGCCAAAAAGACTGCGCAGCACCAGGCGGCGCAGATTAGGCGTGGCGGCCAGGGGATTCTGATGCATGCGAAAAGCCACCGAAGCGGTCAGAATCATGGTCACCAGGTTGCGGAAAAAAACCTTGGTGGTGAGGGGCACATCACCTGACAGCTTGACGGTGGCACCCATGAAGGCAAAGCTGATGCCGGACAGAATCATCCAGGCCATGGCGCGGGTCATGTTGTCGCGGGTAGCATTGGAACTGAGAGGTGTCTGGGAATTCTGGTTGGGCAACGAGGCACAACCTTTCTTTTTCTCAGGGAATGTCATAAGGTGATGGGGCCAGGCCAATATATCGTTTGTGAAAAGGATTCCCAAGTGAATAGCCCACTGACAATCAAACCCGACAATCTGCCCCAGGATCTTTGGCAGGAAGTTCTCCGGGTATGTCGACTGGTGGAACAAGCCGGTGGTCAGGCCTGGCTGGTGGGTGGCAGTGTGCGCGACGCGGCCCTGGGCTTGCCCATTCGGGATGTGGATCTGGAAGTTTTCCAGCTTGAGGATGCCAAATTGCGCCAGACCCTTGAAGGCCAATACCGGTTGGATTTTGTGGGTCAATCCTATGGCATTTACAAATTGGCCGGCTGGGCCATCGATGTCGGTTTGCCGCGCCGGGAATCAAAATCCGGTCGTGGGCACAAGAATTTTTCCGTGGTGGCGGATCCCCAGCTGGATTTGTCCGCTGCCGCAGCCAGGCGCGATTTCACCATCAATGCTGTTTATTTCGATCCGTTGACGGGGGAGGTCCAGGACCCTCACGGTGGAATGGCTGATCTCACCAATGGCATCTTGCGTCATACTTCGGCGGCCTTCGGCGAAGACCCTTTGCGGGTTTTGCGGGGGATGCAACTCGCCGCCCGTTTTGAATTGAAAGTGGCTCCGGAAACCGTGGCTCTGTGCCGCACCATGGAAATGGAGGGCCTGGCACCGGAACGCATCTTCTGGGAATGGGAAAAATTGATTCTGCGGGGAGTCAAACCTTCCCTGGGTTTGAAATTTTTGAAAGATTGCGGCTGGATTTCTCATTTCCCCGAGCTGGAGGATCTGCAGGGGGTTGCCCAGGATCCGCATTGGCATCCTGAAGGCGATGTTTGGGTTCACACTCTGCACTCCCTGGATTCTTTTGCCGAAGATCGCCTGAGTCAGGACTACGAGGACCTCGTAGTGGGCTTGGCCGTGCTCTGCCATGACCTCGGCAAACCATCCAAAACGGTAGTGGATGGAGACAAAATTCAAACCATCGGCCATGAAAAGGCAGGGATTCCGCTGACCAGGGATTTTTTGGGACGCATGACCAACCAGGCAGCCTTGGTGCGTGATGTGGTGGTTCTGGTGGAGGAACACATGCGGCCGAGTATTTTCTATCGGGATCAGTCTTCGGATGCGGCCATTCGTCGGTTGGCTGCCCGGGTGCGGCGTATTGATCGATTGGTGCGTGTGGCCCGGGCCGATGCTCTGGGACGGCCACCGCTTTCGGCAGATCCTTTTCCCGCAGGTCCCTGGCTTTTGGCCCAGGCCTGGCGGCTGCAGGTTTGTGGCAATCCACCTTCTGCCCTGATGCAGGGACGTCATCTCATTGAATTGGGGTTCGCGCCGGGGGTGCAATTCGGGGAGATTCTGAATCGGTGTTTTGAGGCTCAGTTGAGTGGGGAAATCAAATCGGTGCAAGAGGGGCGGGAGTTAGTTTTGGAGGAGTTTGGCCAATCTTAGCCTCTGCCTGGGCTTCAGTTTTTGTCTCAGCCTTTGCCAGAGGATGGACCGTCTGGTCCTCAGAGCTAAAACCCTGGAATTCGATGCTGAAGCAAGCGTTGATATTGTCCGACAGAAGATAGCAGGAAAAGCTGAGTTCCTCGGTCTTCCAGAGAAAGTGATTGTTGTTGATTTTTTTTGGCTGGCCGAAGTCCTCGCTGCAGATGGCGTTGACAGTTTCAATGAAATTGGGAGCGGCGTAAATTCCTTCCAGCACATGAAAATCCATTTTTTGAACTTTGCCGTCGACCAAGAGCACCGAACCCTGGGTTTTCCATTGCCGGTCTTTATTCAGGTAAGCGTGAGTGCAGGGATAAAGACTTAGACGATCATCAAAACAGCTGATGGTGCAGTTTTCGGCCACAAAAAAGGCGTGGCCCCTGGGCAACGGTTTGATCAGCCTCTTGAGCAATCCCGCTTGTTGGAAATGGGATTCCTTCAGCAACTTGGTGTCAATAATTGCACCGGGGCGAATATTAAATTCATTGATGTTCAATTTGAGATCCAAAAAAATACCCTCCTATGAGAATTATATATTATACAATTAAAGCATTCAATTGCCAGCTTGACCAGTCAAAATATTGGCAGCCGGTTCGCTGAATCGATCTGTTTGTTTTTGCCAGTGAGTGCAGGCTTCCTGGGTTTGCCCACTGCGCAGGAGCTCGTACATTTGCCCGTAGGATGCCAACAGATCTTCGAAAGGGAATCCTTGTCGGGCAATGTGATACCAGAATCGGCTGGCCAATCCCTGAAGCCGGGCGATTTCTGTTTGCAGGGTTTGGTTTTGAGCGTGACTCATCACCAGTGAGGACCACTGGTAAACCAGGATTGTCAGGGCCTCGGCCTGTTGAGGCCAAACCGGTTCTCGGCCCAGCTTCATGCGAGCCCGGTTGATGAGGTTGTTCAGTTCCATCACCGTTTGAGGGCTCAAGGTGCTGGATTCCGAAAGTGCGAATGGTTCCAACCTGCTGAGCATACTCTGAATTTCCCGAAACAGCACCGGATCCAGGGGTGGGACGGCAAAGCCACGTCCCATGTGGCTGTTGAGGTACTGTTTGGCCACCAGGGTGATCATGGCTTCACGCAGGGGAGTTCGGCTCAAACCCATATCTGCGGCCAGATGAGTTTCGTTGATGCGGGACCCGGCGGCAAGCCGACCATCGACTATGCGGTTGAGGATTTCCTTCTGCACATCGTCGCGCAGAGGCTTGCGTTGGAACATGGTTTTACCTTCAGAGGCTGGTGTGAGCAATCTGAAGTGAATTATGGCATTGGTGGGGAAGAATTGCCAGTGGGCAAAATCATCCAGCTATATACACTAGAGCACCAAAACAGAGTTCTCAGCACCATTGATGCCACTTGGGGTATACTTGTCAGCCGCCCAATCATTCTCCCAGGTGGTCCCCTCGGGATTGCTGATCAGGTAGCGAAACTGGTATTCCCGACCCACGGGCAAGTCGATGGTGACCTTGAATTCCCCATTTTTCAAACGGGTCATGGGCAAGTCGATTTTGTCCCAGTTGTTGAATTCACCCACCAGGTTGACGGCGGTGGCATTGGTGGCGGCTTCTTTTGGCAAGCGGAAAGTCACTTTGCCGACAGGCTTAGATTTCAGGAAACGTTTTTGCAAACCCATGGTTTTCTCCCTCAACATCAAGTGTCGAAACGGCAGTCATTGGAATTCTTGTTTGGTGGCGGTACAATAATCGATATTGTTGACTCCGCAAGACCAGGCTGGAGTTATTACACAATTTTAATCTGCCAAGGAGTTTTTATGTCCTGTGCACGCAATCCCCTTGTTTTGTCAGTGGCACTTGTTTGTCTGACAGGGCTATTGGTTTCTCCGGTTTTGGCTGAGGAGGAACCCCAGGAGCAGCCACTTGCGGAGGTCATTCCCAGCCAAATCCTGATACTCGGTCCCCTGCCTTCACCGGCGGCCACAGAGGAGGCGGTTTTCCCCCGCGGGGATCATCAAGAGGTTCCGGAAATTGATCCCGGGAAAACCTTGCCCAATCCGGATCTGAAGTTTTCAGTGGTGCCGGGCCAGGATCTGCAATGGGAACAAGTGGATTGCGACATCGCTGGTGCGGTGAATTTTTCGGATGAGGACATCCATTGGCTGGCGGCTGTCTTGCATATGGATACCAGGACAGAAGTTGAATTCAGCCTGCTGGGCGGAACGGTTCTTTACTGCAATGGTGAAAAACTGGACTCCGAGGGAAGCGATGATGAATACATCAGCAAAACAACCCTGGATTCGGGCTGGGTCACTGTTTATGGCCGTGCCGTTGGATCAACCAGCCTGGTGGCACGGGTGAATGATGCTGTCCGGGCCGAGTGGACTTTGCAACGCCAGGTGCCCATGACGCGGTTTGAAGACTTTGCCAGTCAGCCCCGGGTTGGTTCTTTGGCCATTGCCGACGGTGGCAAAATCATGGTTCGCAAAATCAGCCGCCGGGAACCAGGCTTGAGCTGCCTCGATGTCCTGGATTACAAAGGTCGTTTGCTGGCTTCGGATCTTGGTGGTGGCAAAGCCCGCCCCGTTGCCTTTTTGCCCGGCAGTGAAGACTTGCTTCTGCGGCAACCTGGAGACGAAGGAACGGACCTTATTATTTGGAGCGCACCCGCCGGACCCATGCGCACGGTTTTGCGTGACGAACCTGGTTTGGGCCTGATGAAAATCAGTCCGGATGGTCGGTACCTGCTTTTTGCCTCCACCGCCGCCTTTGAAGAAGCTGATCCCGAAGAGGGCAACCGCCGATATGTTCACCTGCGCGAAAGGGTGACGGATTTTACCCCCGTTCCCCATTTGCATTTGTTGGATCTTTCCACAGGCGCTCGGCGATTGTTGACCACACCCGCGGACAAGGTCCTCGACGATGCCGTTTTTTCGGCAGACGGCCAATCCATTTTTCATGCCCAAACACTGCATCAGACCGAGCGTCCCTGGTTCCACAGTGAGATCCGCCGGTTGGATCTGGTGACCGGCACCGACGAAGTGTTGGCCCAATTCATTGGAGGTTGGGAAGTTCGTCCCCAGGGGTTGGCGGCTTCTCCCGACGGCAATTCCCTGCTCTTTTTGGGCCCTCCCGAAGAGGTTGGTGGCGATCATGCCGAACACAACGTCTATAACAAACAGGTTTGGCAATTGGGTCTGGATACGAGGGATTATGAACGGCTCACCAAGGGTTTGAATCTGGCCTTCGATGTGGGCGCCGGTCTGCCGCGTTTTGACAGCAAGGGCAGGCTGCTGGTTCAAACCACCGACAAGTCGTTTCAGAAACTGGCTCGCCTGAATCCCAAAAAGGACTGGGCCGTTGAACTGATTGGTTTGTCTGGTGAGAGCTTGATGTCCCTGGCCGTCAGCCCTGATGGGCAGGACCTGCTTTATACCGCTTCATCCACCAGTGAGCCCGGTTCGTTGTACCAGGCTGAAACAGGAGGCAAAAGCCATCTGTTGGAGAGTTATGATGCCGATTGGACCAAGCACTGGCTTTGGAGCGAACCGGTGGAAGCCAGTTATTTGGGCACCGCAGGAGTGGAAATTGAGGCCTGGTTTTATCCGCCTTTGCAGCATCCCTTGGGGGCAGATCCGTCTTTCAGTGCACCAACCGATGGCCAGACTCCGCTCATTGTCTATTTCTATGCCGGGTCCGTGCCCACCATGCGCGGCTTCAACGGAACCCATCAGTTTTTTGCCGCCAACGGTTATGGGGTGCTGGTGGTCAATCCACGCGGGGCCTATGGATATGGTGATGAATATGCCGACCACCACGCCGGAGACTGGGGGCCCGTGGCCGCGGCGGATATTGTCGATGGCACCGTCAAAATTCTGGATCAGTATCCTTGGCTGGATGGGGATGCCATCGGCATTTATGGCGGATCCTACGGTGGGTTCATGACCGAATACCTGATCACCACAACCGATATGTATGCGGCTGCCGTGTCCATGTATGGCATCAGCGATTTGGCCAGCTACTGGGGTCAGGGAACCTGGGGGTGGACTTACGGTGACATGGCCCTCGGTGGGGCGACTCCCTGGGATGATCCGCAGTACTTTGTTGAACATTCCCCTTTGTTCCAGGCGGACAAAATCAACACCCCATTGCTGTTATTGCACGGTGAAGACGATATCAACGTCACACCGGGCGAATCGGAGCAACTGTTCACGGCTTTGTCGGTGTTGGACCGAACAGTGGAGATGGTCCTTTTTCCCGGAGAAGGGCACGGCATCAGTGGCAGCTGGGACAACCGGGTGGTTCATCGCACCATGATGCTGGAGTGGTTCGATCGTTTCTGCAGGGAACAACCGGAAGCCTGGCAGGATCGATGGGAATAAGGCGGTGCCCCAAGGCCTTATGAAGCCTGTCCGGGTGTCATAAATTGTTTTTTAACAAAGGACAACTTCGGTTGCCCTTTGTTGTTTTCGGCCCAATCAATGCATGTTTAAACCATGAAGGGCGCACTAGGAAGCAAGAGGAACGGTAAGGAAAACCAGGAAGCGCGGGCTGAAAAATTGCGCAAGTAAGGGATGGCAATAAGCCCGATGAGGTAGAATTATGAGTGAATTTCAAAAAATGTTTGGTCTGGGCATACAACCAAAATGCACCGGCATGGATGCAAGTCCAGTCGTTTGCGCTGCTTATCGACTCCTTTTTGATGGAGACCGCACCGGCGCTGAGCACCGATTCAAACGAATTTTGCGGGACAACCCGCGCGATGCCGACGCCATGGCAGGTTTGGCCGTTTGTGTGGCTGAAGCCACAGGGCGTTTTGTCTCGGCCACGAAGCTGGCTTCAGAAGCAGTGCGTTTGGCACCTCAATCGCCCGCCGGGTATTACGCCTTGGCCTATATCCATTTGCTGGGGTCTCGTCTGGAGCAGGGCTACCGGTACTTGATAAAGGCCCAAAAACTGGCTCCCGGTGATCCACGCTTGAAGTCCGGTTTTGCACTTTTTGATCAAGAGCGTCCGCCGGTTATTTCGGATTTGCAACGCAACCATCCGGTGAATGTGGCTTTGACAGGAGTGCGAACTTTTATGCGTTCGAGCATGCATCGAACCATGGTGGGTCTCCTGGTGGTGGAGTCGGTCTTTCTGACGGGAAGTTTGTTTGTGTAACACCTGGTCTGGTGCTTGCTGGGATCAGGATTCCATCAGGCGAAATTGCGATGATTCTTCGCTGGCAAGGATTTGCCGACGGAAGTCCGCAGAAGCAAAGTCCTGTTTTTGGATTTTGCTGACCGGGATGATCAGACGAGTTGGTTGCCAGATCAGGGGTTGGCTCGTCGATCCATCCAGAACCTTGCCCGTTTCCACAGCCAAACCTGCCGACCTCAAATCCAAACCAACCAACGATTTTTTCAGGGCCCGGAAACGCCCTTCAACCACCGGGTCGGCGCTAAGTGCCAGGGGTCTGGACAGGGCAGCAAGGTGATAGTGGGTGGGATTGAAAGCCAGCCCGTCCAGTTCAAGACGCTCACAAAGAACCACCAGCACCGCAGCGGTGTCTCTCAGCAATCCCAGACCTGGATATTTTTGGCCAGGCAACAAGGGACGCGACATCTCAAAGCGGGATCGGGAATCCTGGATGAGCAACCATTCGACCGATAAAAAGGTCCGCTCCGACCCACGCGGTCGATCGATTTTCAACTTGAGTTCCAAAACCACCAGGGGATCGACCCCGCCGGTTTGAACCCGCAGGGTGTGGCCAAGAGGGTCATCCAGGTCCATGGCCAGGCGCAAATCCTTGAAGCCCAAACGGTGCAATCGATCCATCAAACCGTATTCCACCAGAGCAAACTCCACTGCGTAACGGGAAAAGGTGCCCAAAAAACGTGTCTCAATTTTTTGTCCCGGCATGCCCAGTTCTTCTTCACTGAGTCCCCAATCATCATCTTCATTGGTTGATTCGGATTGGCCGCTTTTTCCGTCCATTTTCTCATCGGGCATCATGACTGGAGTTTTCATCAAACGGGTCAGCCGCCGATAGTGTCC
>JAUUYW010000555.1 GCA_030590265.1 Candidatus Krumholzibacteriia bacterium | reverse complement strand
AATCGATTGCAATCCTTGATCGATCGTCTGGTGCCCGCAGCCGCCAACCTGAACACTGCCGCCGGATTTCCGGTGGGACAATCCATTCCAGAGGCCAACCTGCCGGTGATGGTGGTTGTTCCTTCGGAAAATCTGGACCTGCATGCCGCCTTGCAAGAGGGCAACCCCAAGCTGGAAAGTCTGCGCTTTCAGGAAGACAGTCAGCGGCATTCGGTGGAAGCAGCTCGTCTTTCAGGACGACCGGGGTTCACCCTCGGCCTGGATTACATCATGACCGGTGACGCGGCCATGCCTGGAGTGACTGACAGTGGAAAAGACCCGGTGATCGCCCGTTTGGCCATAAATGTTCCCCTTTGGTCAGGCAAGGCGACGGCCAGGCGGCTGGCTTCGGCCAGCCGCCTGCAAGCCACTTCCTCGGATCGGGCGCGGTTGAGCCTGGAGCTGGCGCAGCAACTTGAAAACACGGTTTTCAGGGTGCGCGATGCAGGAAGAAATTTGCAGCTCTACGAAGACAACCTGCTGCCCAGGGCTCGACAGATCCTGCAGGCCAACCGTGCTGATTATGAAACCGGCAACGCCATCTTTGACGAGTTGATTGGCGCCCGCGAGACACTGCTGGGTCTGGAGCTGGCCCGCTTGCGAGCAGCCACCGACCAGGCTCTGGCCCTGAACGACCTGGAAGCCCTGCTGGGTGTTCCTGCCGAATCATTTCTCAACCCCGATAGTTCTGTTCACTCCCAAGGAAACGGTTTTTAAGATGTCTTCTCTGCGTTTCAAATCCTGGATGCTGATTCCTCTGGTGGCCCTTGCCTTCGCGGGTGGTTTCTTAGTACGCGGGGGAGGCTCCACCGGGAGCCACTCGGGACATGAAGATCATGCCGAGGCCGAAAAACCCCAACGCTGGACTTGCTCCATGCACCCTCAAATCATCCTTCCGTCCAACGATCAGATGTGTCCCATCTGCAACATGGAGTTGATCCCCCTGATGGAGGATGACAGTTCCGGATTGGCCACCAATCAGCTGGCTCTCAGTGAAGAAGCTGCAGCCTTGGCCGACGTTGGGGTCAGTGTTGTGCAACGTCGATTTGTGGCTCGCCGGGTTCCTTTGGTTGGTAAAGTCGCCGCTGATGAAACACGTTTGAGGGAGATCACCGCACGTTTTGGCGGACGTCTGGAACGTCTGTATCTGGCCGCCACGGGTGAGCGGGTTACCAAGGGCATGAAACTGGCCGAAATCTACAGCCCGGAAATGTATGGAGCCCAGGCGGAGTTGCAGACAGCCGTGCAATCCCTGACGACAGCACAAGAAGGCCCGGCCAAGGACAGTGCTCGCCGTCTGGTGGAAGCATCCCGAAAAAAATTGCTTCTACTGGGACTGACTTCGCAGCAAATCGACAACATTGCAGCCGGTGGGCCCTTGAGTGAACGCCTCATTGTCACGGCACCGTTCAACGGTGTGGTTACCAAGCGGGAGGCCACTGAAGGCCAATACGTAAAAACCGGTTCGGTGCTCTACGCCATCGCCGATCTCTCTTCGGTGTGGGTTACTTTGCGAGCCTACGAACGGGATCTTGTTTGGCTGAAGCCCGGCCAGAATGTGGAATTTCGAACTCCGTCCCAGGCTGGTCAGACCTTCACCGGTGACATCCTTTTCATGGACTCCATTTTGGACGAAAAAACACGCACCGTGGAAGTGCGGGTGCAGGTTGACAACCCGGACGGTCTTTTGAAACCAGGCATGTTGGTTTCAGCCGAAGTTGAAGCGGTGCTGGGTGCTT
>JAUUYW010000181.1 GCA_030590265.1 Candidatus Krumholzibacteriia bacterium | reverse complement strand
GCAACTGCGCGCCCGCCATCAGATTCAAAAAATCATGGATCGACTCAGCGACCCGGTTTTGACGGCATTTGCGGTGCAGGAGATTGTGGTGGGCGCAACCATGGCCAAAGCCGCCAACACGGATAAAACACGCCTTCTGTCGCGAATCTTAACCAATCCCCGAGTGGCCGATTCGGCTCGCGCAAAACTCCATGAAATCAGCACGCACTTGGCCGATTGCTGCGCCACGGCCGAACGGTCGGCTATGGAACAAATCCCCTCGGCAAAATTCCTTTATGCAGTATTGGGATTGCGTTTGCGAGCAATGCATTGGCGAGTGGCCCTGCTCGATACGGTTGTTCTGCTCCGAGAATTCGGCTTGGAGAAAGATTTGCCGGATTGCCCCGACCCGATGGCGGTCAACAACAAGTCCCGCAGTCGTCTGGATACCATACGCGATGAGCTGTTAGAGCAACTGGAGAAAGAGCTATCCCTCAAGGGCCCACGGATTCGTCATCTTCAACGACGCATTGGACGCATTGGCACGGTTCTGGGAACCACCGTGTCCAGGCCGGAACTGCTCCTGGATTGCCAGGAATATCTGGCAGAGGTTGACACCGCATCCCTGAAAACGGGCATGGCTGAATTGGTTTTGAAAGCAACTCAGTGTGGATTGGAATCCCACCCGCTCATTGGTTGGAAAGCGGCCAACCTGGCGGAAATTGATCGTCTGGCTGGAGCTGAAACTGTTCCTCCCTGGTTTGTGGTTTCCAACTTTGCCTTCGGTCGCATTTTGAAACAACCGGTAGGGACCGCCGAATACTTAAGTGCCGGAGCACACACTTTGGCTGATGCTATTGAGTTTGTTTTGCGCAGTGAGGACATGGATAACAAGGGCAAGTCTGCTGCCATAAGAAATTTGTGGATCGAAACGGCACTTCCGGATGACCTGAGTCGAGCCGTGTCTGACGCCTATACTCAGCTGGTGCCTGATGATGCCTTTGTGGCCCTGCGCTCGTCCTCTTGCGATGAAGACACTGAAACGGTCATGCGCGCTGGTGAATTCGAGAGCTATCTCTTTGTCCAGGGGGTGGATTCGCTGTTGGAACACCTTCTGTTGACTTGGAGCGGGTTGTGGACCGAGCGGGCTCTGTATTCACGCGAAGCTGCAGGCACTACTCTGCAATGGCCTTCCGGAGGTGTTGTGGTGCAACGCATGATCCGCTCGCGGGTGTCAGGGGTTTTGCAGACGGTGAATGTGGCCCGGGGTGATCTTGGCGAGTTGTTGATTAACGTGAGCCTCGGTTTGGGAGAAGGTATTGTTTCCGGACTGGTCAATGCGGATCTTGTCACCGTGGTCAAGGATTTTGCCGCCGGCGAAGATCCTACCCATCTGAACTACCTGACCAACGACAAACCTGAACAGATGGTTTTCGACCATCGCCGCGGCTGGGGCACCCGTCTTGAGGAGACTCTCTACCACCAACGCCTGCGCCCGGCGCTGGAGTATTTTGAACTGTGTGAAATCGTTGCCAGGGCCTGCGCCCTGGAAGATTGTTACGGCTATCCGTTGGACATAGAATTTGCCATCGAGGGTGATCGCCTGTGGTTGTTGCAGGCCCGCCCTATTGCTACTTTCCGCGCAGAATTACGCAAGACCGTGGAGTATTTTCCGCTTTGCGGCGAACCGGGAGTATTGAAGTGATCAGGAAACAGGATGCATTGGATTATCACAGCAAGGGCAGGCCGGGCAAAATTGGGGTCACGGCTACCAAATCGTGCATCACACCACGAGAAATTCGTCTGGCATATTTGCCGGGAGCTACCTTTCCGGCAGAGGAAATCGCCAAGGATCCAGCAGCGGTTTACCGCTACACATCCCGCGGGAATCTGGTGGGAGTGGTCACTGACGGATCGGCCGTTCCCGGCATGGGGAATGTTGGTCCCCGGGCGGCAAAACCAGTGCAGGAAGGCATCGCCATCCTACTGAAACGCCTGGCGGATATTGATGTTTACGACCTTGAACTGAACCAAACCGATGTGGATGGATTCGTCGAGACCATTCGCCTGTTGGAACCAACTTTTGGTGCACTGAACCTCAAGGATATTCAGGCGCCCCACGGGTTGCAGATTTATGATCGGCTGCGTGAATTGATTGAAATTCCGGTCTTTCACGAAAACCTCTACGGCACGGCCGTGGTGGCTCTGGCGGCATTGATCAACGCGCTGGAACTGGTGGAAAAGCAAATGGATGAAGTTCGGGTGGTGATTTGCGGTGCCGGAACAGTGGGCATCGGCTGCGCGCGCCTGCTGCTGAAGCAAGGTGTGTTGCAGGAAAATCTGCTCCTCTACGATGTGGAAGGGCTGATTCACTCGGACCGCAAAGATCTTCACCAATACCAGCAGGAATTCGCCAGCGATTCATCCCTCCAAACGCTCACCGAAGGTCTTGTCGGCGCCGATGTCTTTTTGGGTGCTTCGTCCGGTGGGGTGCTGAACATGGAAATGATTCGGTCCATGGCCCGGTTTCCCATCATTTTTGCCATGGCCACTCCAGAACCTGAGATCAGTTACGAGGAGGCACGGGCCAGCCGGCAGGACGCCATTGTGGCCACAGCTCTGGATATGTATCCCAATGCCATTGTGGACCTGTTGAGTTTTCCCTACATCATCCGGGGCGCTCTTGATGTGCAAGCCACCAGTATCACCGAAGGAATGTTCTTGGCGGCAGCGCGCTCCTTGGCCGAACTTGCTCGTGAGGAGGTTCCTGAAGAAGTGGAGCGGGCCTACGGTGGACAGCGATTCAGCTTTGGACCGGAATATTTGCTGCCCAAACCACTGGATCCACGGATTTTTGTGCGCCAGTCGGCCGCTGTTGCCGAGCAGGCCATTGCCGAAGGTGTGGCCCGCAAGCCCTTGGCCAGACAGGAACATGAAGACCGCTTGTCGATCCGTCTGGGCACCGGACGGGAGAAGATGCGGGAATTGCTCATGCGAGCCCGTCAGAATCCCCGTCATGTGGTGTTCACCGAAGGCACAAACGAAACGATTCTACGCGCCTGCAGCCAACTTCTGGACGAAGGAATTGCCTCGCCCATCCTGCTGGGAAACGTAAACGAGGTTCGCGGGAAAATCGACAGTCTGGGCTTGGATCTCGGTGGTGCAAAATTCATCGACCCGGAACGCAGCCCACAGTTCGAGGAATACTGTAAAGAATATTTCCAGATGCGCCAGCGCCACGGCGTGATTCAGGCTTCGGCCCGCGATCGCATCAAACAACCGGATTGTTTCGGCGCCATGATGGTTAACAGTGGCCATGCCGACATGATGATCGCCGGTTCATCGACCCACTTCACGGAGACCCTGTTGACTCTGCTGGAAATCATTGGACCAGCTTCTGGAGTGAGCCGCATTTCCAGTCATCATCTGGTATTGATGCCCAACGAAGTGGTTCTTTTGGCCGACTGCGCCGTGAACATTGACCCCACTGCAGATCAATTGGCGGAGATCGCCCTGCAAGCGGCCACCACTGCCCGATCCCTGGGTATTGATCCCCGAGTGGCCATGCTGTCGTTCAGCAATTTCGGCAGCACCAGCCATCCCAACGCCCAGAAAGTGCAACGGGCTGTTGAGATCGTCAAAGCTCATGCACCGGAGTTGGAGATCGAAGGGGAGATGCAACTGGCGACGGCGCGTCATACCAGCCTGCGGCATGATATTTTCCCATTTTCCAGCTTGAGTGATGACGCGAATGTTTTGGTTTTTCCTGATCTGGAATCTGGAAACATGACCATGCAATCGCTGCATTATATGGGCGAGGCGATTCCTATTTGTCCGTTGTTGATGGGGACCCGATTGCCAGTGCATATTCTGCAATATGGGGTGACTGTGCAAGGAGTGGTGAATCTTACAACTGTGGGGGTTGTTCAGGGGTGATTCAAAATGTGACCCAGTGGTGGCTTGTTTGTTTCTACAGCGGCCTGGTTTTCAGCCAGACCGCTGCACTCCCTCCGGGTTATGCTATCATCTCACCAACATAATCTTCTGTTGCTCCTCCTTATCTTGAGTTTTCAACAATACAAAATAAGTCCCCGAAGCAACGGCTTTTCCTTGCAGGTCATCTCCATTCCAAACAACTTCCTGCGGTCCGGCTTCAAACACGCGATCTTCCAACAAGGCGACTTGTCGGCCGGCCACATCGTACACGGCAACAGTGACTCGTTCCTGTTGCCCAACGTTGAATTGGATAGTGGTCTGAGGATTAAATGGGTTGGGAAAATTCCCATTCAATCGGGTTATCTGTGTCATGCTTTTTTCCATGGGTGCCCCCATCTGATACAGGATGGCTTCTCCAAAACCACTGATGCGTTTGACTGTAATGTAAAAGTCCACTCCAGGTGCAGGAGTGATGGTCAGATACTCATCATCACCTGCATTCGGGTTGATGGAACTCGCCAGCAGAATTGGATCACCATCGGTGTAAAGATCGGGGGAATAAATGTAGATGTCCGCATCCAATGTGGGAGGCAAAGCAAGATGGAGATTCAAGGTCCCCACGCCGGGGTTCAAAGAAGCAGCCCAGCACCGGCGATCGGCGGGATCGTCCCCAAATGTGATGGATACGGAGTGGTTGCTATTAAGGGGCCAGATTTTCAGGACGGATTCGATGGCTGCATCGGCGTTGATCATGCCGTAGCCTTCGTACAGGTCTCTCCCTCCACGGTTAAGAATAGGGTTTCCGCCGACATCGGCATTTCGAGGCAGATTGGTTTCAGTGGCGGTCATCAGGATGATGCTTTTGACCAGGAGAGCATCTTCAAGAGTGTAATTCCAAACATGGTTCTGGGATTCCAGAGCCTCAATGATCAGAGCGGCGAGGCCGGCCACCAGTGGTGAGGAGATGGAAGTTCCGGTTCCGCCACAGTTGTAGTCGTCGGGACAGGCGTCGGGGAAGCAATTGCTATACAACCCACCGTCACTGCAATTGGAGTCGCACAAGTAGACAGGCAGTCCGACTGAATAATTGTCTTCAATGAAGCAGCCGCCTGGTGCCAAAACGTCCGGCTTATCAACTCCGAGGTGACCATTGCTGGAGTAGTTGGTCAGCAACCCGAAATCGTCCACCGCGCCTACGGTGATAACCATGGGAGCCTTGGCCGGATCTCCGAGAGATAGAGGATAGCCATTACCGGCAGCCACAGTCATGACCGTGCCTGCGCTGACCAGACCATTGGAAGCGTAGCGCATGGCCAAGTTGTCCACATAGAGGCCCATGCTAACGTTGGCCACCTTCAAATTGATTTGACTGTTGATGGCGGCGAATGAATCGCAGGCGGCAACGTAGGCACTCACGCACCCACTAATTGATCCCGTTTCGGCGCAAATTTTTGCACCGGCCAGGCGGCAGCCGGGAGCCATGCCGGTCATGAGGTTGAAACCATCATCGCGCTGCTGGTAGGGGAAATTGATTCGCATGGCAAAGATATTGTTTTCGGATCCATTGGAGAATCCTACCCAAAACCGCTGCATGCCGGGGACATCGAGATTCCATTGTTCCCGGAAAGGTGAAGTCTTCGAACACCTTGGTCCTTGGGGGACCAAATTGGCTGATCCGAATTCGACACAGGCTTGGCCCAGGACACCGCCCCAACCATCGGCTCCTTGCCAGAAAATATCGGTGCTGACGATTTTATCGCCTGAGAAGGGAATTCCCAGGGGAAAAGAAACGCCGGAATTTGAGGCCAGCTTGGAAAAAGTAAGCTCAAGGGATGAAAGAGGTTCACTGCCATACCTTGCACCTGTGCCGACTGCCAGGCCAGCGACCGCTGTTCCGTGGCCAATCCGGTCGATTGCTCTGGGCTCTTGTTCCGGATGAAAATCGTGCCAGAACTCAAGTTTTGCCTGCAGGTCGGGATGCGTCATATCCAAGCCCGTGTCGATGATGCCGATGGTAATGTCGGGGTTTCCGGTCAAACCAAAGGTATTCCAAACATAAGGCCGCACACGTGTTTGGGGGACGGCGGAGTCCATCATGAGAGTCAGAGGAGCGTCAATTTCGATCAGACACAATTTGGCGCCCCAGTCTTGCGCCAAGCCGGCAATCCTGTCCGCGGGAATTTTCCCTGCGTAGCCATACAAGGCGTGGGAATATCGATGAGTAATCACACCGCCGTGGTTGCGAAAGAGATTTCCATCTTCACTGTTTGGGGTATTGTAAAGAGTGATAACGACGTCCAATTCCTCTCCGGAAAGGTTTTTGGCGGCCAGATCAGCCACCGAATCTTCCAGCGAATCGGCGATGCGGTTCATGTTGATGTCGATTTTCGGATCGGGTGTGATGCACAGGGTGGGGTCGCCTGCCGAGGCCATCGCGGGGATCAAAATAACGATCAACAGCATGGCCCAACAACGTTTTAACATAACATTCCCTCCTGAATTCCCCCTCCCCAGGGGGCACTTTCCTCAGCAGGCCACGATCATTTTTCTCCTTTGATCAGCAGCCGCGAAATTGGATACTGAGGTCCTATGCTTTAGTGCGAAATTTCGGTGTGGTTGCCTTCATCTTTTTTTCTTTTTTTTTTGTATGGAGACTATACGCCTAAATCTATCAGTGCGAAATTCCGGGGGGAATTCCATCATCTAAGATCATATTTTTTCAACGGCGGGAATCGCCATGAAAAATTTGAGACCGGAGCACCCCAAAAAAATAATCCATCCCGTTGAATCTGGAGGTCCCGAGACGTCCGCCAATCTCCTGCCGTTGTTGTACGGGGAAATCAGAAACCTGGCCCACAACCT
>JAUUYW010000538.1 GCA_030590265.1 Candidatus Krumholzibacteriia bacterium | reverse complement strand
CCTTGCCAAAGCTGTTCATGGCTTCCATCAGCCCGTTGCGACCGATGGCGGCGCTCAGACTTTTTGCCTCCAGACCTTCCATATTTTCCAAAATCCGGCGCTCGGCCCAAACAGTGAACCCTTCATTGAGCCAGAAGTCGTTGATGCTGGCATTGGTCACCAAATTTCCCGTCCAGCTGTGAGCCAACTCGTGGGCCAGCACATTGACCAGGCTGCGGTCGCCGGCCAGCAGGGTGGGAGTCAGGAAGGTCAGGCGGGGATTTTCCATGCCGCCGTAGGGGAATGACGGAGGCATCACCAGGAAATCGAACCGGTCCCAAAGATAGGGACCAAAAATTTCTTCGGCAGCCAACAACATCTTGTCCACTTCGGCGAATTCCCAGGCCGATTTTTCCATCATTTCAGGCTCGGTGTAACAAGTGGAGCGAGGACCCAAATCCTGGGCGACAATATTGCCCACGGCGAAGGCGAACAAATACGGAGGAATGCTCTGGGGCATGGCAAAGTTGTAAGTGGTCAGGCCAGGTTTGTCGGCAGAACCTTTTTCACCGGGAGCAGCAGCCATCACCACGGTCAATTCTTCGGGCACGGTCATGCTGCACTTGAAAGTGAAGCGGGCCAATGGTGTATCCTGACAGGGAATAACACTGCGGGCGTGAATTGCCTGGCACTGGCTGAAAAGATATGGATGTTTGCCACCGGCGGTCTGGGCCGGGTCCAACCACTGCAGGGCTGATGCTTCCGGGCTGGTGGTAAAATCGATGCTGAATTTTTCGGTGCCCACAGGCAGATTGACCCGCAGCCGGGACCCGAGTACGGAATCGGCTTCGGCCAGCTCGAATTCAACGGTGTTGCCGGAGGCATCCCAGGCTGCCTGGATGTTCAGATCGCGAGTATCGAGATCCAAAGGGCCACCCATGACTTCGGCCAGTTGAAAATCGGCTTTCCCGATGATGGTTCTGCTGGAAAAATCGACTGTGAGATCAAGGTCCATGCTCTGCACACGGCCCTGGGATAAATCGGTGTATGAATGGGGATCGCGGTTGCTCACGGAGCACCTCCAGGCTTCAGGGAAGCATTTCGAACAAGGGAATTTGTTATGCCATTGTCGCTTTGATTGCTTGAAACCGCAAGGCCAAGAATGCACGAATCCCCATTTTGTATTCAAATGTCGTTAGTTAATGAAAATACGCAGATATTGTATGTAACTTTATTTTCTACAGAGCTTTCCGACAATGATCTCCCGTACTTCATGAGCCTCTACGGAGGCTCCGGCACGGGACAAAACCAAACCAACAAAAAAATTCAAAAGTCCGGTTTTCCCCTTCAGGTATTCCTGCACCTCCTCTTCATGGCAATTCAAAACTTCTTCACATATTTCTTCCAAGTCGATCTTTGGTAAAGCAGAATCCGGACCGGAATCTGCGGGAATCTTAAACACACCATCTGACAATCCGCCCGCTAATACGGTATCCACCATTTTGCGGGCCACAGTCCGGTTGATCTTATCCAAAGCCTGCAATTTGATGATCTGGGCCAATTCATTCGGGCCCAAAGCCAAATCAGCCAAACCTGAATCTTGTCCCCCAACAGCGCGGAGAACAGGACCCAGAATCCAATTGGCAGCCAGCGGTCCCAACTTTTCAGGAGAAAGCTCAACTTTGGGTCTCACAGCCTTCATGCAGGATTCAAAATAGTCTGCGAGATCAGTCGTTCGGCACAATGTGATGGCATCATTTTCTTTCAAACCAAAGAGGTTCCGGAACCTGTCTTCTGTGGCCATGGGCAATTCCACGAGATCTTCAATCACCTGCTTCAGCAGACGCTGGTCGAGTTCCAGCAGGGGCAAATCCGGATCAGGAAAATATCGATAGTCAGAGGCAGATTCTTTGAATCTCAACCAGGATGTGGTTCGCGACTTTGGATCCCTGGAGCGTGTTTCCCGACGCTGCTTTTCCCCCATCTCGTTCTTCTGACCAAGCCGCTGTATTTCATTTT